>JALVEF010000066.1 GCA_027031185.1 Saprospiraceae bacterium | reverse complement strand
TCCAGGCTGTCGCGCAGCTCTTCAAAGTATTCGTTTTCGATGGGAAAGATGCCGGCAAAAACCATGGGCTTGACATCTTCAAAGCCCCGGATAGGCTCAGCAGCCGGGTTAGCGGTATGCGTAATCGTGTCCCCCACCTTGATTTCCTTTGATACCTTAATGCCCGTGATCACATAGCCGACATCTCCGGCGGCCAACTCTTCCTGCGGCTCCATGCGGAGTCGCAAGTGTCCGACTTCTTCGGCTACATAATCGCGCCCCGTACTCATAAAGCGGATGGCATCGCCCTTTTTGATGACACCGTTAAAGACGCGCACGTAGGCGATCACCCCGCGGTACGGATTGAATACCGAGTCAAATATCATCGCCTGCAGCGGCGCATCAAGCTTGCCTTCCGGCGGCGGAATGCGCGCCACGATGGCATCCAAAATCCCCGGTACGCCCTCTCCCGTACGACCACTGGCGAGTAAGATTTCGGATGCTTCGCATCCGATCAGGTCCACTATCTGCTCCGTCACTTCTTCGATCATGGCATTGGCCATGTCGATTTTGTTGATGACGGGTATGATGGTCAGGTCTTGTTCGATCGCGAGGTAGAGATTGGAGATCGTCTGTGCCTGTATTCCCTGCGTGGCATCCACCAGAAGCAAGGCGCCTTCACAGGCCGCGATGGCCCGCGAGACCTCATACGAAAAATCCACATGGCCCGGTGTGTCTATCAAATTGAACGCATAGGCCTGCCCGTCCTTGACATATTGCATCTTGATGGCATGACTCTTGATGGTGATGCCACGCTCCCGCTCCAGGTCCATATTGTCCAGCGTCTGATCCTGCAATTCCCGCGCCGCTATCGTGCCGGTGATCTCGAGCATGCGATCCGCCAGCGTGCTCTTGCCGTGATCAATGTGGGCAATAATGCAAAAATTCCGTATGTGCTTCATATCTGTCATAACCGGTGTGCGCGAGTGTGCAAAAATAGGTGCTTTTTAGCTCTCCGTTGGTGCAAAGCGGGCATTTCACATCGCTAAGCCCTATCTTTGGCGGGACGAAGGCAGCGATTGGCCGCTCCGGCCGTTGTAATTGAGAGAGGCACAAACGCCTTTACATGCTTTCGGCGCCCGTGACCGGCGGCCCAAGTAGCGCTTGCCGCGCTACTTGGGCCGCCGGTGCCAGACCATTGTAAAAAACGTGTTGATGAGATTTGCCCATTTTTTTCTTGTGTGGACCCTGGTGCTCCTGCTCGGAGCCTGCACCAAGGACTCCGGCCCCATCCTGGTATATGACGTCAAACCGGAGTTTGACATCCGGCTCTCTCAACGGCTCTCCACCAACAGTGAAGTGCAAGTAGAGATCCGTACGCTGCAAGAATACCCTTCGGGCTATCAAATCATTGCCAACCTCACATCGGAAAACAACCGGTTTGAACTCCATATAGAACGCATCGAAGCCCCACAGGGCACGCCCGATCCGGGCCAGGATACCATTCTGAGACGTATATTCGAATTGCCTCCCCTCGGTGCCGGCACCTATGGATTCAATGTGATCATCCGCAATACCATCGTCAACGAAGGCACATTGGAGATTGACGCCGAACAATTCCGGCTCTCTTTTGTCGAAGCGTATGGCCTGAGTACCGACCACTACGCCGTAAACAGAATCCCGCCGCAGACTTTTTGGGGCGTGGCCTATGTGGACAGCGCCTATCACTACAATTTTGTCAATCTCTTTTTTAATGAGCTGCAAGCATTCGCCCAACCCGTCCAAAATCCCCGTCACGGAGACTATGGCTATTTTGTCATCGGCAGCAATGGTGAGATTTCGCTTCCCTTCGCACCGGCCCAAAACAGCAAAAGCTTTTATCTCCAATCCGATGATCCTGCTTATACGATCAAGATTGACAGCCTTTTGCAATACTACAAGGGGCTAAACGTCGGTTTTCATGGCATGGTCATCACTACCAACGGTCACATTTTTTTTAGACAGGATACTGACAACGAACCGTTTTTGATGTGGTACCGGGAGCACTTCCCTTAATGTACTTGATCTTGCCTTTCGGATGAACGGTCCACCAGCTTAAATCCGCTCCCGTGGATATTGACAATCTCCAGGTTGGGATCATCTTTTAGCAGTTTGCGCAAGCGCGTGATAAAGACATCCATACTTCGCGCCGTATAATAATTGTCATCGCCCCAAATCTTTTTCAAGGCATCGGCGCGCGGCATGACTTCGTTGAGGTGGGCACATAGTAGCTGGAGCAATCCCGCCTCTTTCGGTGTCAGGCGGGTCACTTTCTCTCCATGGTTGAAGTTCAGGCGACGCTCAGCGACATCAAAAGAAAACTTGCCAAAATCATAATGATCGGACAGTGGGGGCTCATGCTTCCCGGCGTTGACACGTTTCAGGATATTCTGAATTCGCAGGAGGAGTTCCTGGGGATTGAAGGGCTTGGTGATATAGTCGTCAGCGCCGATGCGCAAGCCCTTGACTACATCCTCTTTGAGCACCTTGGCCGTCAAATAAACCATGGGGATTTCCCCATCTGTCTCGCGGATTTTTTGACCAAGCGTAAATCCGTCCATACGGGGCATCATCACGTCAAGAATGCAGAGTGCGTAGGCATCTTTTTCGAAACGCTCCAGTCCTTGTTGGCCATCGGTGACCCAGTCCACTTCAAAGTCGTGCATCTCGAGATAGGACTTCAGCACATCCCCAAAATTCAAATCGTCTTCTACCAGCAGTATTTTGGATGCTGCCATGTGTATTCAATTTCATGAGGTACCAGGCTTTCGGGGGAAAAAGATGGTAAAACGACTGCCTTTACCCGGCTCACTGTCCACACGAATATGGCCGCCGTGCAGCTCGACGATGAGCTTGACATAGGCCAAACCCAGGCCAAAGCCTTTGACATCGTGCCGGTTGCCGGTATGGACGCGATAAAACTTCTCAAAGATATGTTTTTGATCCGCCCGGCTGATGCCGATGCCGTTGTCACTTATTAAAACTTCAATTCCGCCCTTTACATTGCGTGTGCGCACCACAATTTTCGGTTTATCAAAGCAGTATTTGTTGGCATTGTCCAGCAAATTGTGAAAGATATTCGACACGTGCACGGGATCCAGGTGCAACTCGGCCGGCTGTGCCCCAAAATGCGCTTCAATAGTTCCACTCTTTTTCTCCACTTGTAACTTGATGTTTTCTATGGCACGGCGGAGTATCTCGTGCAGGTCCGCCACTTCCGTTTGGATCTTGACATCCTTGTTTTCCCACCGGGCGGAGTTGAGCACTTGCTCCACCTGGCGATGCATCCGCTTGTTCTCTTGCCGGATGATATTGACAAAGCGCTTGATCTTGGCCGGATCTGCAAGGACAGCCGGATTGACTATAGACTCCGCCGCCAGCGAGATGGTGGCAATGGGCGTCTTAAATTCATGCGTCATATTGTTCATAAAGTCGGATTTCATCTCCGAAATCTTCTTCTGGCGGGATATGACATAAATGGTATAGGCAAAGACCGCCACAATGATGCCCGAGAAGAGAAAGGACGCCAGGGCAAAGAGTGTCAAACCGGCCCGGATATACTTCTTTTTTTGTGGAAAGGAGACATAGAGCTTGCCCTTTGGATGGGTATCCTGGGGAAAGAGTATCACGTTGTAGGGCGACTCCAACAATTGACGAAAACGCTTTTGGCCCTGCAGGCCGCCCGTATTGACCAGATAATGTCCATCATACAGCACAAAGCCCTGCTTGTCCAGGTCAAAAACGCCGTAGTGGTACGGAATGGTGATACCGCGATTTTTCAGCTCTTTTTCTAAAAAGGCCTTTAGGCGCACCGCCCGCACGCGCTCCGCAACCGGCAAGCGCCCCAGCTCGCGCGCAATATCACGGCCCACACGCCGCGGCAGTTTTCCGCCGTTTGCGACCTTTTCCTGGAGCAAATCCAATACGCCGGGGTCAGGCGCGCCGGACTTCTCCAGCTCGGCGGCCGCATAGCCGTTGATAACCAAAAGCGCGTCCTTGGTCTCGTTGAGTTCCATCCCGGACGACACGGCCGAAAGCGCCGCCAGGACATTTTTGTCAAACCGCTGCGCATTGAGTTTAATACCACGGCGAATCGCATAGACCTGCAGGTAGATGACACCCGCCAGCGCCAGTATCATGACACCTACCAGCCAACGTATTTTTCGCGTGGTCATTTTCGCCATTACCACTTGTACTTTTAACCTGCAGTTTTGCTATAGTTCCAGAACAGGAAAGTAAAACGAAAGATGCAGGCGCAAAGCTTCGGCGGACCGGTTTAACAGGTTTTTAACTTCATGGCGTGCGGGGCCGGGTCATTGTCCGGATAATGTGCGCGGGAAACGCACACTCCACATTCCGCGCAGATCGCCTGCTTTGTAGCCTGTGGCCCGGTCGTCGGGATAAAGAGACTGAATCAGCCGGTAGTCTGCCGTGTCAATGGTCTGCCCGACGGTGCCGTGGCACTTCATACATAAAGGTTTCAGCATGATCGGCGCATAAAACGCCACCGTGGTGTCATTTAACAGGCTCACCCGCGGGGCGGGCTTTTGTCCAGCCGTGTGTTGGCGGACAAAATCAGCCCAAACGAGCTTCTCCGCCTCGTCAAGTGCATTGGCCGGATTGCGCACCTTGTCCGATGTCCGCTTGATACGGGCATGATAGGCACGCGAAAGACTATCGGTCAGCATGCCCGCCTTCTGACTGCACGTGCGGATGCCATTCGGGATACTTTGTTCGACCAGAATGGCATGTTTGAGCTCACCGGACAACGTCTTGAAAGCTGCCTGAGTGATTTCCTTGCCATGTTGCAAGTACTGTTGCCTTTCCTCAGGTGTAAGTGTCGCTGCATCCGGCTTTTGGCGGCAGGCAGCCGCCAAAACGACCAATAGGATAAGGAAGGAAGGTCTCATCGTTTTCTTTCTCAAACACCCAAACACCGGCAATTGTTGGAAGTATTGGGACAATGTAACTGTTTAGGTGCTCCTGTTTTTAGGGATAAAATAGGCATTTTTGTTCCTGTTGAAGCCAGTATGTACAGATCAAACCGGTTTACGAGTTTATTTGCGGCAAATTTGCCCAATC
>JALVEF010000065.1 GCA_027031185.1 Saprospiraceae bacterium | reverse complement strand
ACCAACGCACCAACGCACCAACGCACCAACGCACCAACGCACCAACGCACCAACGCACCAACGCACCAACGCACCATTTAATCTTTTATTAGTCTTATTTATTGTTTCTATTTTACTTAATTCGTCGTTCGCTCAAGGACCCCCAATTTTTGGAGATTGCGGCATGACAAATGGCTCATCCTCCCCGCCACCTCCAAACCAAAACGTAAACCCTGATTGTTCAGATTATGAATTAATAGCGTTTATGGGGAAGCATCTATCAGATGCAATTCCTCAAGGAACGCAAAAATTGAAAATACGGACGAATGTAATTATAGTACAAGATGCCAATGGAGAGGGCAATTTTCAGCTAAGTAACCCATTGCATGTTAAATATTTTGATGATATATTTCGAGTTTTGAATGAAAGACTACAAAATATCGTAGAAGAATCATGTGGGTGCAATACACCCCCTACATATTATAGTAAATTCCCAATCGAATTTGATTATAAATTATATGAAATGAGGCATTCTACTTACTGGAATCATAGGAATGATCCAACCCCAGATGAGTGGTCGGGCAGTAGTCCGGATTATCTGGATTTGATTAGCAACGAAGCTGCTTCTTTGCCTGGATATGAGGAGGGGTACGATATTATTATAACGACGGATGGAGACCAAATCCAAAATATAAAGAATAATCCCGGAAGCCCTCCATGGATAAATTATGATCCGGTGTATACATCATTCTCGGGGAGTGCTGCTTTTTATTCCTCTTATCCCGAATTTGGAAGTGGTAAAACTAAAAAAGCCTTTTGGCATGCCCCTGATTTATACATTCATTATCTTGCGGAGTTATACAATGGAGGACAATCCAAAATTGACAATTATTCGGTCCAACTCAATGCGGGAAGTTTTTTGCACGAATATTTTCATTATCTTGGATTACGTCATAAGTCTTATTGTGATAACAACATCATGAATCAGTCTGGTAACGATAAAAAACGTATGTCTTTAACCGGTTGCCAGATAAGGAAAATGTGGCGTGCCCTAATGGGTTCCAATGTGGCGAAGTACGTGGAGTGTGATATCGCTTTAGATCATAGTATTACTATTAATGAAGATGAGGTATGGAAAATGGACGCTCGTGTGTACAATAATGTTGTAGTGAATCCGGGTGCCACCCTTACTATAAAATGTAAGCTTGAAATGAATCCAAATGTCCAATTCATTGTTGAAGAAGGAGGTAGATTAATTGTTGATGGTGCCCTTTTGACTTCTTGCGAAAATTGGAAAGGAATTCTTGTAAAAGGAAGAGCAGCCCCCGAGTTTGACATAAAGGTCACAAATGGTGCTACCATTGAAAACATTGCGGCACCGGGAATCACTCTTATGAATAATGCAAAAATTATTTCAAATCAGAATTCTACTTATCAAAATATAACACCTCAAGCCATTGCTTTCTTGTCATTTGCGCCTGCCTGGAACACCAGTGTCATCGAGGATTGCCATTTCACAAATGATAAAGAAGGAATCACCTCTTGGAATTGTATTGGAATACGAGTTGAAAACAATTCTTTTAGCGTGGCAGAAGACGCTTTGTTAACCATTGATGGAGCATTTATTCCGATTAAAGAAAACACGTTCTCCGGAGGAACACATGCTATCCTTCTCATGCACAGTCATCCCGGATTAAAAGCACGTATCATTAATAACTCGTTTAATGGTTGTACAGAGGGAATAAGATCTATCGGCGCAACCATAGGAAGTTATGATATTGGTCATAACTCTTTTACAAGTGTTAATGCGGATATTTATATGGATGGAGCAAACTATGATGATATTTATCACAATGATTTCAGTGCCTCTTGGGGAGTACATGCTAATAATACGGGTATTGATAACAACAGTATTAGGTCCAATCGATTTGATGGTGATTTGTTAGGGATCTACACGGTTGGTTTCAACTATGGCACCCTCTTTACAAAAAACTGTTTTAACACAGGCCAGACTGATATTTTTGTTAATCAAACGGTATATCCACAGCAGAAGACTATAGGCGGAGCAGCAGGAAATTGCTTCACTCATCAAGGACTTTTTAGTTTTGTAGAAGATATCGATGGCAATATGGATCATTTTAATTATTACACAAATGATGACAATGTAGTCGATTGTTATGATGTCATGAATTCGGGGAACTTTACGGTTTTTAAAGATGTAAGTGAGTACGCGCTTGATTGTGGAAGACAGATGATTATACCGGACCCGGGGGAGTGTGATTATATCCCGGATGAGGGAGAAAGAATACAAGCGGAAGGAGAACTTAGGCAATCAATAGCTGACGTTCAGAGTGATCCGAATCTCACTGACGAGGAGAAGGAGATACTCATCGACTTGTACAATCGATGTCTGTCAAGAGTATTGGGAGACCGGGCGGAATATGCTTTGCAAAATGGAGATTTTAGTCAAGCCAGGGCCTTATTCACTAATGAGCCTTCCATCATTCAACCGGAACTCAAACTGTTTGCAATGTCCATGATTCAGGGGGACTGGAGTGCTGCGATGTCAGATCTAAACGCTATTCCGGAAGAGCAGAATGGGATTTCAGACTTTAAAACGATAGAACAAATTAATATTTTAAGAGCGCAAGATCCGGAGCATTACACTCCTGACGCACCAACCTTGCAGACTGTGTATAATATCGCTCAAGCATCCCATCCCTATGCGGCTTACGCAAAATCGCTGTACTATCTGCTTACTGGAGAACTTCTGTTATCAGAGTTTACAGAAAATGATAACATGCCCCGGTCACTTTTCGAAAATAAGACATCGGATGAGATACATTTTTCTGCCTACCCGAATCCGGCAGGTGATGAGATACATCTCCGTATTAAAGCACCGAAGCAGGAAGTATTTTCTATTAAAGTTGTCAACATTCTTAATCAAGAGGTGTTCACCCAATCGAATGTCTATGACAATTTTAAAATTTCTACAAAAGGATGGAATGCAGGACTTTACAACATACTTGTCATGAAAAATAAGAATGTTGTTACCGCACAAAAAATTGTTATTGTAAAATAGATTATATTATGGTCATGCATGACCGATAAAGTCATGCATGACCTTTTTCTCACCCTTAAAATGATGGTCAAATGAAACGGTCATATATCACACTAAGTCTCATTTTCTTACCATTGTATTTCTTGGCCCAGTTTTCTTATTTTAATAAATTAATTAATCTTGGATACGATGATCATTATGTGCCCATCAATATAGAAATAGAACAGGATACGCTTTATACCACCTTTCTGAGTACCTGCAATAATAAAACGGCATGTACTGTAATAATTAAAATAAATGTAAATACAGGGGAGCTTATAGATACTGTATTGATTAATAACCTAATAAACTATTCTGTTAATCCTCTTCTCGTTGAGAAGGACCGGCTTATCCTGGGGATCAATGATATCCTCAATGGGTATAAAAGTATAGGGGTGCTTTTTGCGGATAAAAAGTTGAAAAACATCAATAAAAAATTCTTTCTACGACAAAACAGAAGAAGTTTTAAGGGAATTGGACTATTTCGTTTTAAGTCAAATTATTATGTGTATGGAGGACTGAAGGAGACCGGTTATCGTGAAGTTTTCGGTTACATTGTTAAGATGGATAGCACTTTAAACGAAGTAGAGGATGTATGGATATACCGCCAATATGGCAATATCTATGATTTACAACCCACAGGAGACGGCAAGTCATTGGTTTTTGTTGTTAAGCCTGAGGGGGTAGGAGCCCACGGCAACCGGATTGATGATCCCGTATTGGTGACCATATCTCCGGAAGATGGGAGGGTTAAAGATACGATTTATCCATCCTTATATACAGGTTCACCTCCTATTGTCGCCATGCTGGCGACAAAGGAGGGCAAGTATATTTTCCAATGGGCAAGATCAGGGTCCTGGGAGGAGAGTTATTTTGGGAATTTCAGATGTATCGACCCGGTGACGCATAACAAGGAATGGGAAATCGATATGTCCTATATAGAAGATCCAAATGACGCGTTAGGCTCAACGGTCCGTTCCTACACCCAGGCTCGCAATGGAGATATTATTGCCACCGGAGAGGTAATTAACGGAGTGTATGAAAGCCCGGCAAGAATCGGATTTATTATTCGGTTTAGTAATACCGGGAAGCTGAAGTTTTATAAGCAGTTCTTTTTTAAGCCCACCTACTATCAACAACATAATTTTAATATTCTACAGGCTCTGTTTAAGGATATTGAAGAACTGCCAAATGGTGATTTGGTGGTCAGCGGAAATTTAACTCAAAATTATAAACCCCCGATTTGGGTGAGGCATGGTCTTCTCTTTCGTGTGGATTCGAATGGATGCTATGAAGGCAATTGTTCAGACACTATCTTTATTACCCAACAGCGCACGCGCAATAATCTCTTCTTGCCGGGTACCCGGTGGTATTATGATAATGTCGATAATTTTATAGGATTGATGCGCGTGGATTCTTACGAAGTGAAAGATCTGGTTTTTGACAATTACTCCGAGGAGTATTATGATATGGGCGGATGGTATATGTACGATCAGGATGACCGGTGGTATGTCAGGGATAAGGAGGATACTATCTACCGGCTGGTCATGGATTTTAGTGGGGTGGATTCCTTTCCAATTTATGGTAGAAGACTACACAAGGGGTTGAGTACCTTTGATTACTATCGAGGGTATGGTTACATCGATAGTGTACGTCCCTATACGCTACCGGACAATACAGTAAGGCCGGTGTATTATGTCCGTTACGAGGGATATTATCATCTCAGTGACCAAACACCCGACGACTCCATCTTTTCCGAATCACGCCACAGAGTTGTTAAGGGGATTGGATTTTTGTCGGGCGGAATGCCCACTGCTCAGTTTATTTTACCCCATCCCACTGCGGATCCCTTAGGATATATAGGACAATTGCGTTGCTTTAGTAATGATACGGCATTGTATAAATTTGTGGATTACGATTGTGATAGTACCTGGGTATTAGAGGTGGACACTCCGGAGGACCCTCATCCTGAAGTGGTGGTATATCCCAATCCCTCGCACTCCACCCTTTATGTCAAGGGGATA
>JALVEF010000064.1 GCA_027031185.1 Saprospiraceae bacterium | reverse complement strand
AATTTTCGATGTGTAGCACCGCTACATGAGAAAATTTTACCAAAGACAGGCGCGAAAAGGCCATTTTAGCGCAAAAACAGCGGGTACCTAAACAGTTACACCACATTTATATTACCTTTGTCAAAGCGCCACGACTACAATGTCACAGACGAATAAAAACAAATGAAAGAACGGATTGCTGTGTTTCCGGCTTCATTCGACCCCATCACCAAGGGTCACGAGGAGATCGCCCGCCGGGCCCTGCCCCTCTTCGACCGCATCATCATGGCCATCGGCGTCAATTCCAAGAAAAAGACCCTCTTTTCACTCAACCAGCGCCGCCAATGGCTTGAAGACGTTTTTGCCGATGAACCGAAGATTTCCGTGGACTGCTTTGAGAATTTGACCGTGGACTACTGCAAGCGGATCGGCGCCAAATACCTCATCCGCGGCCTGCGCAATGCCTCCGACTTTGACTACGAAAAGACCATCTCACAGCTCAACCACATCATCGGTGACGGCATTGAGACCATCTTCTTCATCAGCCTGCCCGAGTACTCGCATATCAGCTCCACCATCGTCCGCGAAATCATCAAAGGCGGCGGCGATGCATCGCCTTTCGTCCCCGACAAGGTCAATTTCGAGGGTGCCGAGTATGCGCGATAAGAGCAGGCGCACACCCACTACGGCAACAACCGGCCGACCCGGGCGTTTATATGCCCTATAAGTCAATGGGAGAGTTTACTGCCCCTCGCGGGGCAGTGAAATAGCAGGCAAGCACATTCAACCGACGGTATCAAAACCCAGTGACGTATATTTGCAAGCACCAAAACCAATTCTTAGCATGGCAAAAATCCAAACTGCCGAACGCGTATCACATACCGACCTGTCGGACAATTACGTCTTCCAGCGCTCCCTGTTGGCCTACCTGAAAGCGGCCGAGCGCGTCTCTGGTGACGTGCTGGAAATCGGCACCGGTAGTGGCTACGGTGTCGAAGTCATCGCCCCCAAAGTGGACAGCCTGCTCACCATTGACAAGTTTGACACCGGCCTGGACCTGTCTGACTATGACAATGTCCTGTTTCGACAGATGAATGTACCGCCACTCCGCGGCATCGAAGATACCCGCTTTGACTTCGTCGTATCCTTCCAGGTCATCGAGCACATCGAAGATGACAGACAATTCATCGCCGAAGTCCACCGCGTACTTAAGCCCGGCGGCAAGTTTATCCTGACCACACCCAACATCAAAATGTCGCTCACCCGCAATCCGTGGCACGTGCGCGAATACACCATCGCCGAATTGGAGGACCGCTTGCGGGATAAATTTTCCGCTGTCGAGACGCTTGGCGTCTTCGGCAACGACAAAATCATGCGCTATTACGAAAACAACAAAAAGTCTGTCGAGCGCATCACCCGCTGGGACATTTTCAATTTGCAGTATCGCCTGCCCAGGCGATTACTGCAAATACCCTACGATATCCTCAACCGTCGCAATCGCAAGAAATTACTCAAACAGGACAACGCTTTGGTGGCTTCCATCACCAAAGACGACTACTACATCGCCCCTGCCGGTGACCACTGCTTTGACCTGTTTTATGTCGCCACGAAGTGAGTATCAGTGGTCATGCTCCAGGATCCCTGCCTGCGACTGTGCCTGTACAAAGTAAGTACCCGAAACAACAAAAGGCATACCGGCCGGCCTGGGATCTATTAATTCCACCTGCACAAAACCATCAGATGCGGCTCCCGTTCGAATACGCAACGGCAAGAAGCTTACCTCATCCCGACCTGTCGTATCGGCCACATAAACGATGGGTTGGTCTCCTGATCGGACTATAGCCTCTTCAGGAAGCGACTTGGCACTGGCATTACCCGAATGTATTTTGGCCTTAACAAAAATATTTTTGATGAAGGGGGGACGTGTCCCCTTCATGTGACCATGGATACGTACCGTTTTGGCGGGCATGGAAAACTCCTTGCCTATCACATGAACTTCTCCCTTGTAAATATCCGTACCCAAAGCCGGTACTGTATAAGTAATTAGCTGCTCAGGTCTCACCTTGGCAATGTCTTTCTCAAATACATCCAACTCCAGATGAACATGCCGGCTGTCCGCCACTTCCAGTAGTTCCATCTCGGGTGTGACATACATCCCATCGTGTAGTACAGTCGAAGTAATAAATCCGGACTTGGGCGCTGTCAAAACGATTTTATCGGTCAGATTCACGGGGCTCACTTCATCAGGTTGGATGCCAAGATACCGGAGTTGTTTAGCCAAAGCCATCTTGGTTGCCTGGTAGCGAAGCACATCCGACTGTGCTTGTTGATATTCCCGTTCTACGCCGGCACCGGCCTGCATGAGCTTTTCTTTGCGTGCCAGATCTTTTTTGGCAAAATCCAGGGCAGCACTGACATCCAGGTATTGGCGTTGCATCTCGATAAATTCCGGGCTTTCAATCTCTGCGAGCACTGTCCCCTGCTTGACGTAGCTTCCCTCTACATACTTGCCGCTGTTGCGTATAAAACCCTTGCCACGAGGGCGTACACTGATCAAGGCATTGGGCGGCAGGCCCATCCGGCCGGTAGCCTCCACAAAGTCATCCACCAGAATATCCGAAAAGTCTCCAAAGCGGATGGCCATGGCCTTTATCTGCTCTCTACTGAGATGAATCTCATCTCCCGATGCAGCCATATCAGCTGTGTCAGGTATTTCTTTTTCACTTGCATGATCGTGTATATCCGTAGGAGTGGATCCGCATGCAAGCAAGAAAAAGAGCATAGTCCACAAAAGTATCTTTTGCATGAATGGGAATGGAAGTATTTGCATGGTGTCATCAGTTTTGTGTCAAGAATTGGTACAAAAGGATTTGCCTATCCAAGCCGTAAATGGCTTCGATAAGTGCCTTTTGTTCGTTTAAGATGAGCTCCAGGCTGCGGAGCAAATCGGCGTAAGAAATTACCCCGGTCTGGTAATGAAGCGTGGCAATTTGGAGCAGTTCCGGATGGATTTGGGAGACACGCGCTTGGTAGTCTTCAATGGCTATCCGGTAGGCTTGCATCTGCGCCTTGGAAGCAAGCACTTGCTGCGTCCACCGAAGTTCGGTGGCTGCCAGCTGTTTTTCACCCGTTTGCAGGGAGATACGTGATGCTTCCACCTCCTTTTTCCAGCGACCCCGAAAGAGATTCAGCGCGACCCCGGCTTCCAAACCCCACATCGGCCCCACGGCCGATGTCCTATCCAAAAATCCCCCGGCAAAGAAGTTGGGCTTTACGGCCGACTGCAATACGCTTTGCTGCGCTTGCAGAAGTGCTAGTTTAGCCTTGGCTTGTTGGACAAGTAGCGGGTCTGCGGCGCTGCTCGTATCTGGAGAGAAAACCATTAGGCTGTCTGAAATAGTGATGGCAATGCTATCACCCGTCCAGGCTCCCAATTGGCGCTCCAGTCGTCCGCGCTCAATAGCCGCCTGCTTGCTGAGCAACTCAAAGTTGCGGAGTGAAGCACTCAAATTTAACCATTCGCTTTTTGATGCTTCGCCGGCGAGATAGCGCTTTTCTGCTATATCCGTGTATTGGCGATAGGTCTCCACAAACCGCCGGTACAGTCGCTCCATCGCTCTTTGATAGCTGATGGACAAACACAGCTCCCGTGTATGATATTCAATTTGGCTCGTGGTCCACCGCTTGGCGATGCCGGCTTGGGCAAGCCGGGCATCCGCCAGCTTATTAGCAGCCCGGGTTATGGCCGGATGGGACAAATTTTGCCGAATGGCAATGCGATCCAAGCGCGTATCACCCGAGGTATTAAGCCCTTCTCCTTCGTAAGAAAACTCTGTCCTACCAGGCACATAAGGCAAGTCCTTCAATGCCTCTGCCTGCCGTTCCATCGCAGCGGCCGCGCCGATATCCGGATGGTATTGCAGCACACGCTTGACCGCTTCTTCTGTCGTCATCACTTTTTGGGCCTGCATGTGTCCGACACCAAATGCCAGCAGCAAAACAACCCACGTAGCACGATGCCACGGCATCAGACGGTTTTCCTGCCATTGCACCAGCCACGTATAGAGTATGGGCAAGACGATGAGCGTCAGTACAGACGCGGTCACAAGTCCACCGATGACAACTGTGGCCAACGGACGCTGCACCTCTGCCCCATTACTCGTAGATAGTGCCATCGGCAAAAAACCCAGCGAGGCCACAAACGTCGTCATAAGCACCGGCCTTAGGCGTGAATGAGTGGCCTGTAGCACACGCTCACGTATATTCACTATACCGTCGCGCTTGAGCCGGTTCAGGTATCCAATCAATACGATGCCATTGAGTACGGCCACACCAAAAAGTGCTATAAAACCTATCCCGGCGGAAATACTAAACGGCATCCCCCGGAAGTAGAGCGACCAAATGCCTCCGATGGCAGACATGGGTATGGCCGTATAGATCAACAGGGCCTGAGCCAAACTTCCAAAAGTAAAATACAGTAAAACAAAGATGATAAATAAGGCAATCGGCACCGCCACCATCAGGCGCGCACGAGCCGCCTTGAGATGTTCATATTGACCGCCAAAAGTCACGTAGTAGCCTGCCGGCAGGTCCAGTCGCTGATCCAGGGTCTTTCGGATATCCTCTACCAGGCTCTCCACATCCCGTTCGTCCGCATTGACGCCCAGGACAATTCGGCGATGCGTATTGTCCCTGGATATTTGCATGGCAGCATTGGCCAGACGCACCCGGGCTACTTCACTCAACGGCACTTGCCGCCCCGAAGCCAAAGGAATATATAACCCGGCCACCTGGTCTGGCGAGAACCGATGCGATGGAGCCAAACGCACAACCAAATCAAAACGTCGTTCTCCCTCATACATAGAGCCGGCCACAGCACCCGCAAAAGCCGTACTGACTACCCTGTTGACATCCCCCACTTGCAGACCGTATTGAGCTAATTTGTCATAGTCATATTGCACCACAAGCTGTGGCATACCTACAGTCTGCTCCAAAGTTACCGAACCGACTCCCGCTATCTCTCGTATGAGTTGCTGTGCTGCCTGGCCTTTTTGGTATAATACATCCTTGTCATCGCCGTATATCTTAACGGCAATATCTGCTTTGGAGCCCGTCATCAACTCATTAAAACGGAGCTGAATGGGCTGCGAAAACTCCAAACCTAAAC
>JALVEF010000063.1 GCA_027031185.1 Saprospiraceae bacterium | reverse complement strand
TTCGACTTCGCTCAGGGCAGCGCTCAGCGAACGCAGGGAGGCAGATGGTGCGGATTGGGTCGGATGTAGGCGGATATTGAAAAGATGTGCACTAAATCCGCGATGCGCTGCATCCGTCATTTTCGTGTTCTCACTTACAAAATGGAACGCGGATGCCGCGGGTCAATGAGCGCAGATAGGCGCGGATATAGCGGTTGGTTATGCGTAGTGCGGGAAACAATAAAGCCAAGCCAAAGAAAATTGGGTTTTCGCTCATGCAGGGTGTTTTTTTGAGTGGACTCATTGTTTGATGGTCCCGCTTCGACGCTTCGACAAGCAGGGACTTCGACGGTTCCGCAAGTGGTTTGACAAGCTCACTGTACGAGCGCCGTCGAACCACACCGACCGCAGCCCATCGCTCAACGACCACAGTGCCGTACTCAGTGGCTTAGTGGCGCAGTGCGGTGCACAGGTTGGAGCTTGTCACGCGGGCTTGGCGTATCTGTTGAAAGTTTTTCGCATAAAAAGGAGGATGCTGACCACACCTATGGAAATAGCGGAGTCAGCCACATTGAAGACGGGGCGGAAAAAGACAAAGGGCTCCCCCCCAAAAAAGGGACCCACTCCGGCAGGGTGGTGCGGATGAGAGGGAAGTAAAACATATCCACGACCTTGCCGCGGAGCAAGGGGGCGTAGCCGCCTTCTGGCGGGAGGAATTGGGCGACACCGCCATGATAGGGGGATGCGGAAAACAGAACTCCGTAAAAGATACTGTCAATGATATTGCCCAGGGCGCCGGCCAGGATGAGACTGACGGCAACGATGAAAGGGATGGGGGCTTTGTCTTTGATCAAAAAATGGAGTCCTCCGCCCAAGGCCAGGATAAATATGATGCGCAGCAGGGTGAGCAATATTTTGCCCCAGATGCCTCCCAGTTCCATTCCGAATGCCATGCCGGGATTTTCGACGAAGTGGATGTATGCGTGCGATGAACCGGGGATAATGGGGATCAGGTCGCCGTAGTTCATGTGCGTCTTAACCCAAAACTTGACGGACTGGTCAATAATCAGCACGAGGAGGATGATGGCCAGGGAAATGGTAGTTCGCTTATTCAAGGCGGCAAGGAGTTTAGCAGAGCGCAAAGTTGCGAAATAATGGCGCGAAAACGAAAACAGGCAGCCACAAAGTGTGTGCTGCCTGTCTGTGCTAAATCTTTGAAGAGATGAGCCGTCCGTCAGTGCGCCAAGCGGTTTTTGGCCTCGATACTGAGTGTGGCGTGGGGGACAGCCATCAGGCGTTGTTTGGAGATGAGCTTGCCCGTGACGCGGCAGACGCCGTAGGTTTTGTTTTCGATGCGCACGAGGGCGCCTTCCAGGTGGTTGATGAGTTTTCGTTGGCGGGAGGCCATGGTGGCCAGGTGGTCACTTTCGATGGAGTTGATGCCATCGTCCAATCCGCGCACCTTGGCATCTTCTGTCTTGCCAAAGTCGGCCAATTGGTCGAGGTAGTACTTTAGGCGTTCACGGGCTTCGGAGATTTTTTCTTGGATTAGGGTTTTGAATTCTTGCAGTTCTTGGTCACTGTAGCGGGCTCTTTCAGTCACTTTTTCTAACATTGTTCCGTGTTTTAGTCGTTTCAAAAAAGGTTCGGTCGGGTAATTGTCTCATGTACTGTCTAATGAGGTTTGGCAAAGGTAGCTTAAAGGTCAAAAAGGAAGTGTTAAAATTTTGGAAAAACAAATATTGTTTGGTATTTCTTTTTAGGGAGCGGTCGTTTCAGAATAAAATTTTGTGATTTTTGGTGAGACAACGGAGTTGTTTTGCGGCTGGTTTTTTGATGAAATCTTGTTGATTGTGACATATTAAGTTTTGGAAAAATTTGTGAGTGTGTTTTTACCCTATGGGTGGTATTGTAGATATGATGTGACGTTGCAATATTGGTGCCAGAAGTTGCGTGGGGACGCATTCGGCGTCACTTATTAGGTTTGGTGATATGGGGTGGTTTGAGGTAAAATGGAGTGTGGTCCGCCAGAGGTACAAAGGTCTTTTCCTTGAGGGCTTTGCAGGCCGGTAAGGCCTGCAAAGCGGCGGTCAGCGGGATGTTTTCGATGGTGAAATTTGGGCCGGTGAGTACGGATTTGGCCTTTGCGGCACCACTGCCGCAAAGGACGACGTGGCCGGCTTCCTGGATGAAGGGCGCCAGGGCTTGTTCAGAGAGAATGAGGGCAAACGGTTCGACGAAGCGCTCACAACCCTGGCGGTACCCGGCCGTATAGACTTCCATGCGGCGGGCGTCTATCATGGGGAAGATGAGCGCGCCGGGATGTTTGGCTGCGGTGGCGCAGGCCAGGATGTCAAGTCCGTTGAGGGCGATGAGGGGAATGCTGGCTGCCAGGCAAATGCCTTTGGCGACGGACAGGCCGACGCGGAGGCCGGTGTATGAACCGGGGCCATCGTTGATACTCACGGCGCGCAGCGCCGTAATCTCAATATTTGCGTCACGGAGGGCCTTTTGGATCAGGATGGTCGTCTCGACGGCATGATTGTAAGAAGTGGTGGCAGTCTGCAACGAAACAACGTGCCCCTCGTAACTTACAGATACGGAGCAGACGGACTCTGCGGTCTCAATATGTAAAAGATAGTCGGGCACAAAAACGTTATTGGTCGTGGAGGCAAAAGCCAATAGATTGTTGCATTCCGCAAAAAGGCTTACTTTGCCGGTCACTTATCTGATGGCAAAGGTAAGTGTAGTTTTGCGTTATGTGTCAAAGAAACGGCTCATGTTGAGATTCCATGCGACGGCACTGTTTACGTTGTTTTTTGTGCTGGGTGTTCCGGTGAGGAATAAGCTGCACAATGCGGATGCGACACGTGCCGTGCCGGCGGATGCGCGTGCGTGGGTGGATTCCGTTTTTAATGCGATGACGGATGATGAGCGGTTGGGTCAGTTGTTTATGATCCGGGTCAACAGGAAGCCGTCTGATCCGGAGGGTGAGCGATTGGCCGAGGAATTGATAGAGCGATATCATGTGGGTGGAATTTGTTTTTTTAAGGGGCACCCGAGTCATCAGCTAGGATTGACCAATCATTATCAGGCTTTGTCAAAGACACCGCTTTTGGTGGCTATTGACGGGGAATGGGGGTTGAGTATGCGATTGGATAGTACGGTGTCCTATCCGCACAATTTGGCATTGGGGGCGATTCGCCAAAACAGGCTGATATACCGTCTGGGAGCTGAGATAGCGGATGATTGCCGACGGATGGGGATTCATGTCAATTTTGCGCCGGTCGCGGATGTCAATAACAACCCGAACAATCCGGTTATTAATGACCGGTCGTTTGGAGAGAATAAGTACAAGGTTTCGGCCAAGAGTTTTATGTATATGCTGGGCATGCAGGACAACGGCGTGATGGCCTGTGCCAAGCACTTTCCGGGTCATGGAGATACGGATGTGGACTCGCATTTGGACTTGCCGGTCATCCGGCACAGCCGGTCGCGGCTGGACTCTGTGGAGTTGTATCCGTTCAAGGTGCTGATCAACCAAGGTGTGAAGAGCATCATGGTGGCGCACCTTCAGATACCGGCGCTGGATACGTCCGCTCACCGGCCCACGACGCTGTCGCGACACGTGGTAACGGACCTGTTGCAAGACAGCTTGAAGTTTGGGGGGCTGATCTTCACGGACGGCCTGGAGATGAAAGGCGTGACGAAGTATTTCAAGCCGGGGGAGGTGGAGGCGGAAGCCATTCTTGCGGGCAATGATATTTTGCTGTTGCCGGGAGATACGCCGGCGGCGTTTGAGACGATCAAGCGCTACATCCGGGAGGGCAAATTGAGTTGGGAGCGGATATACAAGAGCACGAAGAAAATCTTGTTGGCCAAGTATCAACTCGGACTCCATGACTATCATCCCAAGCCGTTGGATGGTCTGATTGATGCGCTCAACCGTCCGCAAAAGCGGGTGCTAAAGCGGGAGTTAATCGCCCGTTCTCTTACGTTGGCGCGATCCGAAGACGAATTGGTTCCGGTCAGGAAGCTGCTCCATACCGCGGGCGCGGTATTGAGTATCGGTGCGAAGAAGCGGACGAAGTTTCAGGATCGGGTGGTCTCCTACGCGGATTTTGCCGTATTCAATACGGAGCGGGACATAGCCGAATCCCGCCGGCGGGAGTTGGTTCGCCGCTTGTCACAGAAAGATTTGGTCATCATTGGGCTGCACGGGATGAACCGGCGTCCGTCCAAGAATTTCGGTATCAGCGGCTCGGCCGTGCGGTTGATTACGGAGTTGGCTGGCAAGACCAAGGTGATATTGGTTGTTTTCGGGAATCCGTACAGTCTGAAGAATTTCGAGTCGCTGCGCAACGTATTGGTGGCCTATCAGGATGATGACGACACGCAGGATCTGGCGGCACAGGCGCTATTCGGGGCGATTCATATCATGGGTCAGCTGCCGGTGACGGCTTCGCCGGGCTACGTGGCGGGGCAGGGTATTCCGGTTCGGAGCATTCAGCGTTTTGGTTATGCGCTGCCGGAGGCGGTGGACATGGATAGCAAGGTGCTGGCGCGCATTGATACGATTTTGGGAGAGATGGTTCGCAGCAAAGCTGCGCCGGGAGCGCAGGTATTGGTAGCGCGCCGGGATAAGATTGTCTATCACAAAGCTTACGGGTATCACACATATGCGAAGAGGCGTCCGGTGAGACTGACAGATGTGTATGATCTGGCTTCTGTGACGAAGGTGGCGGCGACGACACCGGCGTTGATGAAGCTCTATGACGAGGGGCGTTTTTCTACGGATGTGCCGCTGGTGACTTATTTGCCTGAGGCGGAAGGAACCAACAAGGCCGACTTGCTCACCGGAGATATTTTGTCGCACCATGCGCGTCTGCGCCCGTGGATACCATTTTACAAACGGACGCTGGTGTCGGTACGGCGGGGGCGTCGCCGGCACAGGTACCGGGTGCCATCCAAGAGGATATACCACAAGCGGCCGGGTACTGGATTTACGGTGCCTGTGGCCAAGGACTTTTATATGAAAGATAGCTATGTGGACAGTATCTGGCAATGGATTTACGCCTCGCCCTTGCGGGAGAAAGCCGGATACCGGTACAGTGATTTGGGTTTTTATTTATTGGGTAAGGCGGTGGAGCGTATCACGGGTCGACCG
>JALVEF010000062.1 GCA_027031185.1 Saprospiraceae bacterium | reverse complement strand
AAAAACATAAACGGCCAGGAAGTACCGCTCAGGCTTGAACTGGCCATACCCAATACCATCAGCTTCAGCAATACGGTGGCCATCCTCGTCAAGGACGATGCGCGCAAAGTGGGATTTGACATCCGGATCAAGCCCTATACCTGGAAGCAAATTCTGCAAGGACTCAAGTCCCGGCGCTTTGAGATCACGCTCATCCGCTTCTCTACACCACCAGGTGAATATATCCCCTATTCTACCTGGCATTCCGACAATGCAGGACCGGGGGGACACAATTTTCTCGGCTTTGCCAATGCGGAAGCGGACGCCATTATCAACTCATTACAAACCACACGGGACTCGACTGCACGAAAGGCGCTGTACTACCGCTTTCAGGAAATATTATTTGAAGAACAACCCGCTTTGTTCTTGTTTTCGCCGGTAAAAACTATTATCGTAAATCACCGCTGGATACCGCTGATTTCCAACTTGCGCCCCGGTTATTTTGAAAATGCATTCAGACTGCGAAAAGAGTCACAATGATTGGTTATATCCTGAAAAGACTGCTGTCAGGCGTACTCGTGCTGATCGCTGTGGCACTCATCACCTTCTTTTTGGTGCATCATATCCCCGGAGATCCGGTAAGCCAGGTGACCGGTGAGTACAGCCTCGAAAGCACCGGTTCTCGCGAAGAAATCAAAATCCGGGAAGCGCAATATCGTCAAACAGCCGCACTGTTGGGATATGACAAGCCTTTGTTTTACTTCTCCATTGCTCCGCGCGCCTATCCCGATACACTATATAAAATCTTACCGTACACCAGGCGTCAACACGCCAAACAGCTCATCCGGAGTTTCGGAAACTGGCAGGCGGTCAGTCGCTTCCTGACGGATGTGCGCCGCTGGCGCCAACAACTGCTGGCATCAAATGCAGATGCTCCCGGCCGCACACGTCACATGCAACTGGCCAACCAATTGGCATTGACCACAGACCGGCAACAATTGGAAGCCCTACTGATACAGCTGCAGCAGAAAGGCCGGTCGGATACGGCTCTGCGCGCCGTATCCGACCGGTTGTGGGCCGACTGGGAGCAGATGAAACAGGGACGACGCGCCGACCTATGGCTGCCTAAAATCACCATTCATGGATGGGACAACCAATTCCACTACTGGTTGTCCAGCTTTGTGCGAGGCAATGCCGGCATTTCGTTGGTGGACCAAAAGCCGGTGTGGCACAAGGTAAAGAAGCACTTTCTGGCCACACTTTGGATCAATATCCCCGCCTTGTTGCTATCCATAGTGGCGGGTATTTTCTGGGGCAAATGGCTAGCCCGTAGAGATGCCCGGCGCCCCACCAACCGATTTGAATTACTGACTTATCTCTGGCTGGCCATTCCGTCCTTTTGGCTCGCCACCATGCTGATCATGTTTTTCACCTCGCCTGACTACGGCGCCTGGACCAATCTTTTTCCCGCTTCCGGACTAGGCACCTGGTCTGCCCGTGCCCCGCTTTACCAAAAAATCCAAATCCGGCTCGCACATCTCATCTTGCCGGTTCTGACGTTATCGCTCCCTGCCGCATCGTTTATTGCCCTGCAAGTCAGAAGAGCCATCAACAGCGAAATGAGCAAGGACTACATCAAAGTCGCCTTGCTCAAAGGACTGAGCATCCGCCGGGTACTCAACCGGCACGCCATGCGGAATGCGCTGTTCCCTGTTCTTACTATTTTCGGGACCGTACTGCCGGGGCTGTTTGCCGGCTCCGTGGTTGTGGAGCACATTTTCAGTATACCGGGGATGGGCCGCCTTTTGCTGCAAGCCATCTATGACAAAGACAAGTACGTCATCATGGCGGTACTGATGGTTACGGCACTGCTCACCGTAGTCAATCTGCTGCTCGTGGACTTGCTGTATATGAAGGCTGATCCGCGAGTAAGCTTATACGAAAAATCACCAGCTATTGGCCGGACAAAATAAAAAGAGCGTTTTTTGGAGAAAGATTTTGCGCCGGCTTCACCGGCGCGGAATTTTCCGGTGGGCGCGTGCCTGGCTGTGGATGGTATTATTCCTGGCGGTACTTGGAGATTTTATCGCCAATGAGCTGCCGCTTTTCTGCCGGTACCACGGTAAGATACACTTTCCGGTCATTGAGCAGATACTGTCGAATGCCGGGATATACCAACCCTTTTTCAATGCCACGACAGATTGGAGTGCTCCCGGCATTACGGCCAAAATATATCCTCCCATTCCGTACAGTGCGCACACGATTGACATACACAATGCCAATTTCCGTTCTCCATTTGACCGGCAAGAAGTGCCATCGGTGCATTTCCGTCACTGGTTGGGGACTGATAAGACGGGGCGGGATGTACTGGCCGGTCTGATCGCGGGCGCGCGAGTGAGCGCCTGGGTGAGTATCGCCGGGATGAGCCTGGCCCTATTGTTTGGGTTGCTCGTCGGGGGCACGGCCGGATACTTTGGCGATCGGGATTACAAGACGAGCCGGCCGGGCCTTGTAGCGGGCCTGTTGGGGATCAGCGCCGCTGCCTGGTCCGCGTATGCCGCCTCATACTATGTGGCTCCGGACCGGTCCTCCATTGCACAATTCACTCTTCCAATAGTCCTGCCTGTCGTCATTCTTATTGCCACCTATTATGTGATACAATCACTCCGCCGCTATCCAAAAGTCTCCGTGCCGCTAGATGCCTGGAGTTTGCGCATCATCGAAATATTCACGACGGTGCCTGCCCTGCTATGGGTTCTGGTATTAAGTGCCATTTTACCGCCCTCCGTACACTCCGTGGCATTAATTATTGGATTGGCATCGGGGCCGGGTATTGCACGCTACCTCCGCAGTGAGATGATAAAGATTCGCCAACGAGAATATATCCGGGTTGCCAAGATGGAGAACATTCCCGACCGGATTATCTTCCTGCGCTATGCCCTGCCCATGGCCGCGGGGCCCGCCATGATCGTCACCATGACCGGCCTGGGGCGGGCGGTATTGACCGAGGCCACACTCTCCTTTTTGGGTTTGGGGTTGCCCCCGGACACCGTCACCTGGGGCAAGATGCTCACCGCCGCCCGTCTGGACACACACGCCTGGTGGCTCGCCTTATTTCCGGGAGCAGCCATCTTTCTCACAATCTTTTCTGCCAACTATATCGGCGGCCTGCTGTTGGATGCAATCCGTGCCAGATAACCCCCCGGTTTGCCAAGCCGTTTATCTGCCGCTGAGCATTCAAACCTCTTCCGGCCCCTCACCCACAAAGTCAGGGATAAAAGTATTATTGAGCAAATACGGTGCGAGCTCTTCCTGCAAAAAGCCGCGCACATCGGCGATGACCTCTTCGGGATAAAGCAGGTGCACATTGGGTCCCGCATCCAGGGTAAAGAAAACGGGAATATCCTCGCGTTCGCGATAGCGACGCAATCTCTCTATGATAGCCACCGTCTCCGGTTGCATCAGTAAATAAGGCGGTTCGGACGTCATCATCAGACCGTGCAGTTCCAGGGCCTCTTGCTCGGCGATTTGGCCAAAGCGCGCCACATCGCCCGCAGACAGTGCATCCAGCAATTTATCCAGGCGCTGTTTCGCCCGTGCATAGCGGGCCGGTGCATACGGATTGGTATCCATGAGTTGATGGCCGGCCCGGGACGAGACCGGTTTTTCATCCGCACTGACGATCAGAATATCATCGTGGAAGTTCTTAAACACGGGGTGCAATCTGTCCTCCAAAGAAACCGCAAAAAGATCCGACGATTCCGGCACCCGGGAGGCCTGCCCCCATAGTGCTGCATATCCGAATATGGAGCGCGCCGCACTACCCGAACCCAGCCGTGCCAAAAAGGATGCCTTCTTGTCAAACAAGCTGTCATCAGACAAGCTGCCAAACAGCTTGTCTTCCATACTGCACAGGCACAGTGCCAACGCGCTCATCGCCGATGCCGAGGACGCGATACCCGCCGAATGCGGAAACGAATTGACCGTCTGTACGGTGAGCCTGAAGCGCTCCAGGAAGGGCAAATACGTCTTGACAGACTCGAGATAGTGCAGGACGCGCTCGCGAAACCGCGGTGCCGGCTCCCCGTCAAAAAAGAATTCCAGCTCCATACCGTCACTGTCCTTGGGCTCATAGGACAGCCGGGTCTCTGTCCGGGCATTGGTGAGCGTCAGGCTCAACGAGGGGTTTTGGGGCAGCTGCACCGGGCGCTTGCCCCAATACTTGATGATGGCGATATTAGAGGGGCTTTGCCAGTGTACACTACCGGCTTCGTACTTGTCCGCCGGCACCTCGGCAGGCGCCGGAGAAAAAATATCTTTCAGGTCTTCCATGTGGTTTTGGACTCACTTTTTGTGATTTCTTCTTCTATGAGCGACATGCGCATATACAAGCGTGCCGTCGCCTCGACGTCTTTTTCACAATATCCGGCAATTCGCTTCAATCCTTCATCTTGCGCCTCATCATAAAAGACCCGCCCCACCTGGCTGCCATCAATATCATCTTTGGGCGAGGGAATATCAAATACAGCCGTCAGCAAGTCCAGCGAAGTATAGTGCTTGTAATCGCCGAATTTCCACATCGTCAGCGTATCAATGAGATGCGCCGTCTCCCAGGGCTTTTTGCCGGACAAGTCCAATAATTTTGGCAAGCGCAAGCTACGCACCAGCATCCGGCGGCAAATGTAGGGGATGTCAAATTCTTTGATATTGTGCCCGCAGATGCGATGCTTTAGCGGGTTGTTATAGCGTTTATCCAATAATTCACTAAAACTTTTTAGTAGCTCTTTTTCATCGCGGTTGGCAAAAGACAGAAGGCGCAAGTTGAGTGCATTCGTATCCTTGTCCCGGAAGACAAATCCCACGGAAATGCAGACGATCCGGCCAAACTCGGCATAGATGGCCGCCCGGTCCCGGTAGGCATTGGCGACGGTCTCCTCATCCAGCTCATCCACTGGCTGGCGCAGGATATTAGCGGCCTTCTTTTTCCACAGTTTTTGGAGCCGCGGGTTTAGATTTTCGTAGCTGGAGACAGCACTCACCGTCTCTATGTCCAAAAACAATGTATTGGAGAGATTATCGTTTTGTGCCATAGCATGTTACGCATTATGAAAAAGACCTACCTTTGCGCTTTCGGGCGTTATCACAGTACAAGGCGGACGAAGCAAAGGTAAGGAAATATGCCTCCACAGTTAGGGGATTTCCGGCTTTTTCCGTTTCAATAGCGCACGGGACGAGCGGCAAGGGTGAGTTTGAAAGCAAAACTGCCGCCGCACTTTTTGAAACACGCTTTCTGTACCGGCGGTCCCGCCCTACGACGACATGCCGTGCGGTACACCAACAAAAAACAACACAATGAATGCAACTTCAAAGTCTAATAGCGGCCTGATGACAGCTGCTATCATCATGATTTTGGCGCTCTTGGGTTTGAGTGGTTATTTGTACAACAGCCAACGGACGCTCAAGAGTGAGAAAATGGCAATCGAAGAGGAAAATGCCGCCAAACAAGCTGCTTATGAAGAGCTGGAGGCGAGCTTCAACGAGGCCAATGCCCAACTGGACGAAATGCGCACCACCAATGCCGAATTGAACGCCAAGATTGACGAGCAAAAGGAAAAGCTGGCCGCACAAAAACGCAAGATTGCCCGTTTGATTCGCAACAGCCGCGATTTGAAAAAAGCGAGAGAAGAAATCGCCAATATGAACGCGCAAATCGCCCAATACATCCAGGAAATCCAACAGCTCAAAGAGCAAAATGCCCAATTGGTCTCCGCCAACGAAGGCCTGACCAAGGAAAAGGCCATGCTCACCGAAAACCTTGAAAAGACCTCTGCCGAAAAAGAAGCCCTCGCCCAGGCCAAACAGGAGCTGGAGACCCAAAAACAAAAGTTGGAATCCACCAACGAAGTGCTCAACAAAAAGGTCACCGCTGCCTCCGCCATCAAGGCCATCAACATTGATGTCCGCCCTGTCAAGATTCGCAAATCCGGCAAAGAAGTCAAAAAGCGCTATGCGCGCAGTGTGGACAAAATCAACATCTGCTTCACCGCCGATGCCAACCGCGTAGCAGATGGGGGCAAAGAGGTGTTTTACGTCCGCATCATCAACCCAATGGGCGAAACCATGGCCATCGAAAGTCTCGGCTCCGGCACCCTGACTTCCAGTGATAACGGAGATGAGATCCGCTACACCAAAAAAGTGGAAGTCCAATACGACAACAAGCCGCTCAGTGATATCTGCATCGGCTGGAATCCGGGCCAGGAATTCATGAAGGGTGTTTACGAAGTTGAGATCTTCAACAAAGGTTATGTCACCGGACGCACCAGTTTCAAGCTGAAATAATCCTAACTGTTTTGGTGCTCCTGTTTTTAGCGCAAAAACAGCGGGTACTTAAACAGTTACAAATAATCAAGATCGCATCATAACGTCAAACGGCGGCTCCTTACCGGGCCGCCGTTTTTTTACCCGGGCCAAAGCACTTGTACGCACGGGCGTGCGTACAAGTGCTTTGGCCAACTATAGCCATCCTCTTCACGCAGAAGGCGCGACTTGCGTATCTTTACGGCAAATCGCTTGTATGGCAAAGAAGGGGAAAAACAAGAAGCAGCAACCGGCCGTCTCATCCACCCAACCGGCCCGGCCGCAGACCGGGGCGTCCGGCATCTGGCAAAATACCCGCTTCCATCTGCTCACCATCGGTTTGCTCGCTTTATTGCTTTACGCCAATACGCTGGGGCACCGGTATGCCCAGGATGACGCCATCGTCATTACCGAAAACATGTACACCACAAAAGGCGTCAAAGGCATCCCGGGGATTTGGTCCAAGGATACGTTCTATGGGTTTTTCAAGGAAGAAGGCAAAGCGGCGCTGGTCCATGGCGGACGCTACCGGCCCCTGTCGCTGATACTCTTTACCCTGGAGTGGCAGCTCTTCGGGGACAATCCCTTTGTATTTCACCTGGTCAATGTCCTGTTGTATATCCTGACCTGTATGCTGGTTTACCGGGCACTGCGTACCATCACAGCATATTGGGCCGAATCTCAATCGAAGTTTGCCTCCTGGCTCGGCGCTCTGCTATTCACAGCCCATCCGGTACACACCGAAGTAGTGGCCAATATCAAAGGCGCCGATGAAATTCTGGCGCTCGCCGGCAGCCTGGCGGCACTGACCATCGCACTCAAAGCGTATCGCAAAAGTCACTACGGCAAACTTTGGCTCGCGGCGGCCCTCTTGGGTGTCACCATTTTTGCCAAAGAAAACACCATCACCTTTGTAGCCATTATTCCCGCTGCCTTTTGGCTCTTCGGGCAGCGGTATCGCAGCAATTTCAACGTAAAAAAATGGCTACAGTACTCCGTACCGCTTATCCTTGGTGTCCTGCCCTTCCTGCTCAAACGCGCGCAAGTCTTGGCCGGCACAGACAACGGGCCGGTGATGGAATTGATGAACAATCCTTTCCTGAAAATCGTCAACGGCCGGTACGTCCCCTTCTCGCCCACCGAAAAATTGGCCACGATTTTTTACACGCTGGCCGACTATATCCGGCTGCTGGTATTTCCTCATCCGCTGACATCGGATTACTATCCGCACCACATTTCTATGAAGACCTTTGGCGATGGCATCGTCTGGCTGGGCATCCTGCTCAACTTGGGCTTGATCCTGTGGGGCATCAGAAACCTGCGCCAAAAACCGCTTATCAGCCTGGGTATCTTCAGCTATTTTGCCTCCCTGTCCATCGTATCCAACCTGTTCTTTCCCGTGGGGACTTTCATGGCCGAGCGCTTTTTGTTTATGCCATCTTTCGGCTTTGCGCTGGTGATGGCGGGCCTGGCCGACCGGTTTTTCGGCACACAGAAGCAAAAAATCGCCTTGGCGCTCACCGCGATCATCGTCCTGGCCTTCGGCATCAAAACCGTCACGCGCAATCCGGCTTGGAAAAATGACGAAACCCTATTCTTGACGGACGTAAAAATCTCCCGCCGCAGCGCCAAAATCCGCAATGCAGCTGCCGGTGTCCTCCTGGCACAGGCGGCCCACCTGTCCGATGCCACAGCCCGGCGCGCAAAGGCTCAACAAGCCCTCCGCCATCTCGATGTGGCCCTGAAAGAGCATCCGAATTACAGCAATGCCTGGCTGCTCCGCGGCAACGCCCTGCTTCATCTCGAACAATACGAGCAGGCCATTGATGCCTACAAGCAAGCCCTTCGAACCAAACCCGGATGGCGCGACGCCCTAAACAATCTGCACTTGGCATACCGCCAGGCCGGCCTGTATTACGGCCAGAAAAAGAACGAACCCAACAAGGCCCTGGCCTACCTGAAAGAAGCCGAAAAGCTCAAGCCGGAAGACCCCGAAACCCTCCGCCTACTCGGCGTGGCCTACGCCGCCGGCGGACGGCCCGACCTCGGCATACCGTATATGGAGCGCGCGCTGAAAAAGATGCCCGACAATGCCGATCTGGCGCTCAATATCAGCCTCGCCTACTCGCTTTCAAACAATGCAGAGAAGGCGGCTTATTACAAAAATTTGGCCTTGCGACTCGACCCCAAGGTCATCAACCGCCGGCAGACAAATAAGGGACAATAGTTTTCGCGCCGTTGGCGCGACCGGTGAGCGGCGGTGCCGGCGCCAACGGCACGGGATGACAGTATAGCGGCGCCGGTTTTTTCCTTAAATTGGCCGATGAAAACCACAGCCGATGATAAAACTGCTGCTCTATATTCTCCTGTTCACCCTCCTGTACCGGATGGTCTTCCTCCCCGCCAAAGAGGGCTACCAAGGAGACAAAAAGCGCCCGCGCATCCTGAAAAAAAAGGACCCGGGCAGCGACGGTGATTATGTGGACTATGAAGAAGTCGAATAAAGTCACCATCCTGTGGGAAGACGAAGACCTTCTCGTCGCCGTCAAGCCTTTCGGTATGCCTACCCGCCCGGATAAGTCCGGCGACCCAAGTCTACAAGCGCATCTGGAACAAACCACCGGTGCCCCGCTATTTGTGCTGCACCACTTGGACCGGCCTGCCGCCGGACTCATCGCCTTCGCGCGATCAGGGGCAGTGGCCGGACGCCTGTCCGCCCAGCTGCAACAAGGGAAATGGCAAAAAACATACCTGGCATTTGTAGAAAAAAATTGCGCACTCTCCCCGCGCGGAAGGCTGACGCATCGCCTCGTCAGAGACGGCGCTGTCAATAAAAGTTTTGTGCGGGATGACGGCAAGATCAGCAAATTGGAATACGAGGTCCTGAAAGAATTTGACCACTACATGCTCCTCCGGATACACCTGCTGAGCGGCAGACATCATCAGATCCGCGCCCAGTTTGGCGCCATCGGCTGCCCGGTCAAAGGCGATTGGAAGTACGGCGCCAAGCGCGGCAATCGCGACCGAAGCATCCACCTGCTGGCCCATACGCTCACCATACCCGGCTATCCCCTCCTGCAAGCGCCCATCCCCACGGATGACCCGCTCTGGGCCCTAGCCGCTCCGACTTTGGAGCACTGACGAACGGACGGGCAAATTTCGCCTATGCCGGAACACGCGCGCCCGGAGGGTGCGCACCCTTCTACCATTTTCCAAGGTTTTGTTGCAGGAAAGCAGCTCTTGCCTTGCTTTGCTTTCCTTTGCCCTGCGCTGCTTTTTGGGGCAAAAGCCCCAATATATTTTTTCCCTTGAACCGCCCCCAAAGGGCACGGCAAAAGCGCCATCCTGCATTAACCAATGCAAAAAGGGGCAAGGCCCAAACCAAGCAACGCAAGTAAGTGCGGGGAGCAAAGCCAAAAACGGATTTAGCCCGAAAATGCGCCGAGAATTGGAGGCTGAAGCCCCTATAACCTTTTTGCTTCAGTCCGTCGGCTAAAGCCGACGGCAATAGTTTTCTTGCCTTGCATTGCCCGGCCTTGTCCCTACATTGCTCTGCATTGCCTTGCTTTGCTTTCCTTTGCCCTTTGCCCTGCGCTGCTTTTTGGGGCTAAATTGTTTAGATATCTGACAAATTTTTCTAGTACAACAAAGCCATTTTCCAAAACAATATCGCTTTGGGGATGAAAACGGCTAACTTTACCGGTAAAAAGACATGATCGTTGACCCGAAAAAGACCTCGACCAAAGACTTGCACCAGTTTATGTTGGCGGCCGTATCGCCCCGTCCCATTGCCTTCGTCAGTACGGTAGATGAAGCGGGACGCCCCAATCTGGCACCATTCAGTTTTTTCAACGCCTTCAGTTCCAACCCGCCGATCGTTGTCTTTTCCGCCAACCGCCGCATCAAGGACAATACGACCAAGCATACGCTCGCCAATATCGAAGCCACGCGCGAGGCCGTCATCAATGTGGTGACCTATGATATCGCCCGGCAGATGACACTGACCAGTATTGACTATCCGGCAGGAATCAGTGAGTTTGACAAAGCGGGATTGACCCCCGTGCCATCCGACCTGGTGCGGCCACCACGGGTGCAGGAATCACCCGTCAACATGGAATGCAGGGTTTCCCGCATCCTGTCCCTGGGCGACCGGGGCGGTGCCGGCAATCTGATATTCTGCGACGTGCTACGCATCCACATTGACGATGAGATATTGGACGGCATGCGCATCAATCCGCACAAACTGGACATTATGGGCCGCCTGGGCCGCACCAATTATGTGCGCGTGTTGGGAGACGCCATTATGTCTATCTATCAACCCATCCATGTACTTGGCCTGGGCTTCGACGGCCTACCCAAAGACGTGGCTCAAAGCCCGGTCCTGACCGGCAGTGAGATCGCCGAATTGGCCGCTCTGCCGGCCCTGCCCAAAGCGGAATTGGTGGAAGCCGCCCGGCAGGATCCCAAGGTCCGGGCCTGTGCCGCGGCAGCCAATCCCGAAGCTGCCTTGCACCGCTACGCCAAACAACTGATTCGCGAAAAAAAGGCCGATTATGCCCTGGCCGTGCTTATAAACGGTATAGCGGTATAGCGGTTCTTCGATTCTTCGATTCTTCGATTCCTCAATTATTCAAAAATCCAAGTAGAAGAAAATTTGGTCAAGTTTTCAATGCTACGTTTTTTAGAGTGGACCCAGCGGTGCAATGGCATCAACAAAAGCGCCTGATATCAGTTTCAGATAAAAGCCCCGCTTTGCGGGACAAAAGAGTTGTGCATGTGTACGGTGACTTTTTTCCCGAAAGGGAAGGACCAGTATATCCTGACCTCCAATCGCGATGTGGCGCCGGCGCGCCACGCAGATACTCTCATTCGCCGGGAGATGGAGACCTATACGCTTGTCTATCCACAAGACCCTGAAGCCGGCGGGAGCTGGATCGCCATGGACGACCAAGGCCGCGCCGCCTGTCTGCTCAACGGTGGCTTTGTCAAACACAAATCCCGGCCACCCTACCGGAAGAGCCGCGGTTTAGTGGTTTTGGAAAGCTTTGAATGGGATTCATTTGAAGCGTTTGCCAAAGACTATGACTTTGACGGCATCGAGCCGTTTACACTGATCGGGCTGCGCCCCCGGGAAGGCTATTTTGAGTTTAAATGGACGGGAGAGATACGCTTTTTACGGCAGCTGGAGAGACCGGAGATTTTCTCATCTGCCACCTTGTTTGACCGTGCCATGCGTGCCAAGAGAAAGAAGTGGTTTCGCGATTGGCTAAAAACACATGCCGACCCCGGTGAAGGAGCTATTTTGGACTTCCATATCCACGGCGGGGAACAACGGGCCGACTTCGGTTTTGTGATGAACCGGCGCAACGTGGTCTGCACGACCAGCCTTTCCCAAATCCGGCGGACCGCCAATGGGACGGAACTCTATCACCGGGACTTGATATCGGGAAGTGAAGAGACGGCCACGCTGCCCGCTCAGCAGCCCTCCGCGTGATCATCGGCAAGACTGTAACCCGGTTTGGTCTCCACAGGCAAGCCGGCACGATACCATCCTTTGATGCCGCCGACCAGGTTATAGACTTCTTTGAAACCGTGCTTGCGCATATAGCGCTGCGCGCGTGCAGCACGCATACCCGTACGGCAATAGATGTAAACGGGCTTGTTCTTGTCCAGGTGTTGAATCTTTTCCTTAAAGTCCGGGGATTTCCAATCAATCAATTCAGCGCCTTTTATGCGCGCCTGCTCATACTCAGAAGGGGTACGTACATCCACAAACTGGACATTACCGCTTTGGATGGCCTGCTGGAATTGTGCCGGCTTCAAGTCATATTTGGGTGGCTTGAGCCCGCCGTTCATGGCCAGCAGGGCAAAGATCACGATATCAATGGCGAGGAAAGAATATATCAGCTTTTTCATGGCAGCAAATTTGGGAAAAAGTCACCACAAAAGTAGAAGGCCCAATTTAGTTGATTCGTGATACGCATCACAAATTTATTGATTAAGTACGTACGAACTTAGCGCCAATTTTCCCGAACAGTCTGCGGATTTGCCCACAAAACAAGAAAACATGGAGAAAAAGAACGAGTCTTTTCTAAGACGGCTGATACGGTACCAATGGCCGTACTATTACGCGGGCATTGCATTTGGGATTGCGCAGATCATCTTTGTATTGACAGTTTGGTATTTTAGGGTATCCGTTGGGAAGGTGCCCGGGCTATTTCCGATCAGTGTGACCACTGACCTGGGGCGGATGTTCCGGGGATTGGAGGTTATGATCAACCACTTGTTTGGTTTCCGGACGGAGTTGTACGGAGATTACCAGTTGGTCAATGGCGAGTGGATTCCGGGTGGCGGTGTCTTTACACCGGGCATCGGCTGGCCCATTGTCGGGATGATTATAGGCGGCTTGCTGGTGACCATTATGGAACGGGAATCTCGCTCCTGGGCCTACTATTCCAAAAAGGCCCTGCTGGTGTCCTTCATCGGGGGGGCTTTCTTTAGCTACGGCACCCGCTTGGCCGGTGGCTGTACGCTGACCCACTTGATGGGTGGTGTGCCCGTGATGGGCATCCGCTCCACCGGCTCTATTATCTTTATGGCAATCGGCGGCGCACTGGGCTTTTATGTCATGGACAAGCTCGGTTTGGCCAACTACTTCAAGCATCAGGAGACCCTGAGCTATGTCAAAAATGCAGACCCGGGCGAACAAGCCACCTACAAAAAGGGGTACACCTGGAAGAAGAACCCGTTTTATTGGATAGGACTGACGTTTGCCGTTGTATTCGCATTGACAGCCATTTGGGGGGCCCTGACCAATCCCGAATTTATGCACACCGTGCATCCTGAGAGCGGTAAGATTACCGCCTTTATCAATTCACCTGCCGACAAGGGATGGTTGTTTGTCACCGGCACCTTACTGGCCGGTATTACAGCGGGTATTGCACTCGCCAAGAGTGGCTTTGGGACGGAATGTGCTTTGGTATCCGTGGAAGTAGGTGATTCAATGACCAAAGACGACCACAAATATGCTAAAATGGGTGTACCGCGCATCACGCGCACGCTGATGCGCAGCTACAATCCCATCATCGGAGTAGCTACCAGCTGGGTGGTGCTGACCGCGTTTTTGCTCATCGTCTGGACCCTGACCGGTGTATCTCCGGCATTGGGCCCGGGCCTGAAAAAAGGCCTGACGGCCGGTAGTCTGCTGGGCGGCTTGTCACTGGGTTTTGGAGCCGTCACGTTGATCGGTTGTGAGATCCGCTCCTATATGCGCATTGGCATGGGTTATTTGAATACGCTCGTCGGTTTTATCGGCTTTGCCGTCGGCTACCTGCCTTACACGCTGTTTCCCGAAGCGCACAAGCACTTCCTGAAAGCGACCATGATATTCGGTGAAGGCGGTGCGCTGGGCGAAGCCAAGGAATGGTACTCCCTGCTGTCGGACAATCCGGCTATGCAAAAGTTTATTATGTTTATATGGCTCCAGGGCCTGATTATCCTACTCCTTTACTTCATCAAGAAAGGAAGTCGCAATACGGGCCTGCCCAAGGAGACGCTCCTGCACCACAACATGGAGGACATCCAGGTCATCTTTGACGAGATCGCTGCCGACAAAGAGGTGGTCAATGGCGTCCCCGTACCGGAGCCGGTGCCTGAAGAAGCCTTCGCATAAACGGGGAGGCCATATCACAAGACCAAAAGAACAGGGGTGCACTTGCGGCACCCTTGTTCTTTCAGTACCAAAAAAGAAACGTAACTGTTTAGGTACCCGCTGTTTTTGCGCTAAAATGCCCTTTTTGCGTCTGCCATTGGTAAAATTTTCTCATGTAGCGGTGCTACACATCGAAAATTTTACCTTCGGCATACACAAAAATGCCTATTTTATCCCTAAAAACAGGAGCACCTAAACAGTTACAAAGAAACAAAAACCAAACGTTATGATTCACACAAAGACTGTGCTCCTACTGTGCCTGCAACTGGCATTTCTGGTTCGCCTTGCCGGGCAGAACTATGACCCGTCTTTTTTTCCCATCGGCGTCTGGTCCGTGAAGGGGGATTTTCGCCCCGTCAATGAGTACCTGTTCGTGGACAGCAGCGGTGTATTGGTCATGCCGTCCCAGGCACCGTCTTACCACTCCCAATTGTTCAAAGGCCTGAGCGAAAACGGTTTCAATGCCGCGTTTATGTCGTTGGATCCGATCGGGCCGACCCTGCACTCTATCATGGACACCGCCCAGGCCTATGGCATCAAAATTATCGCCTCGGCCCAAAACCTGCACGGCGTACTGGAAAACAGCATTGACGACCCGCCATCCGGTCAGGCAATACATGATGCCATCATCAATGACTCCATCGTCTATTTGCGTCAGCATCCGGCGACGCTGGGCTATTATCTGTATGACGAGCCCCTTCCCGGCTGGATTGATTTCCACAAAATGGGCCAAGCTTACGACTCTTTGCTGGTGCTCTCCGGCGGCAACCACCCCATACTCTCAGCCTGGAACGACGTGCTGTACATGAGTGAAATTGACGGCTATCTCGGCGCCAACAACGACAACGGAAACGGTGAAGGCCTCGACGTGCTGATGGCGGATATTTACCCTTTCTCCGACTCTACCTCGCCGGGCAGCCTGGTGGACTACATGCCGGCGTACTTCTCAAGCTACGGCGATCCGAATGATCCCTCGTCCATCGGGCCGGCTACGCCCACTTATTCCGAGTATCTCGAGCAAATACGCCAAGAGCAAAGCAATCCCAAAAATGACCGCCCCATGTGGATCATCATCCAGGCTTTCGGCGATGCCGTCCAATATAACGCCGACGACCCCGATGCGTCCTGGGCCTTCTGGCGACAGGTCTATCCCAAGGAATTGCGCTTGCAAATATGGATGTCGCTGATGCACGGCGCCAAGGGTATTTGGTATTTTCTGTACGAAACGGAATATCCCGTCCTGCTCGGCCTTTTGGACGCATCCGGCCAGTCCACAGTTCGCCTACAGGAAGCCGCCGCTATCAATTCGGAAGTCAACGCTATCAGTCCCATTTTGCTCAAATTGGATGTAGTCGAAGGTGCCAATATCAGCGCCTCCTCCGGCGAAGTCAAGCTCCACGACGACGTCACCTCCGATAGCGATGATAAGTACGTCATTGTCGTAAATAAAGATTACTACAACGACCAGAACATCACCGTGACGGTGGACAAGGCAGACATCGGCTACCAAGTGAACAGTATAACGGACGAGGTCTCCGGTGCCAATATCACATTCACCGAAACGGCCGCCACCATTTCTTTCGATGCACCGCTGGCCGCCGCCAAGGGCGGGCTGTACCACCTGTCAGCGCAAATGCCTATGCCCGTGCAATACGTCGTGCCTTTTAGCGCCACCCGGGTAGCAGAAGGCATCCGCCTGCACTGGGAGACTTCCGTCGAAATCAATGCTGAGCGCTTCGTCGTCCAACGCCTGGAAACGGATGGACACTGGCAAGATTTAACGCATGTACCTGCGGGCCAAAAAAAGTATGGAATATTGGACAAGCATCCTTTACGCGGCATCAACACTTATCGCCTCGCTCAGGTGGATTTTGACCAACATATTTCCTATTCCCGCATCGTAGCGGTCGTTTGGGATGACGAGACTACATCTTGGTTTTATCCCAACCCGACTACCGGAGATATTCGTTTCGCGGATGGGGCCACGCACCACGTATTGGTCACGGATATGCTGGGCAGACAAATCCTACATGCACGGAACGCCAGTCAAATCCATATCCCACACCGTGGCATCTATCTCATCACCTTGCTCGACGATCACAATCAACGCCTGGCGTCTCAGAAAATCATCGTCACACAATAATTGATACTCCCGGCAACGGGGCCGGACCACGAAGTGAATTGAAAATGCGACAGAGACGCAAGTCATTGCGTCTCTGTCGCATTTCTATGCTTGTCCCGCCACAAATTACTCATACCGGCTCGACTCAAAATAAAATAGAAATACCCTATATCGTCATAAAGAAAATCAATTTGATTTATACCCATAGGCGCGACACCTTTGCATCGCAAATGATTCAATAACCAAAAACAGAGAGAAAATGGAAGTTCAAGAGACTGCTTACAACCCGATGCCCCGCATCGGCGATC
>JALVEF010000061.1 GCA_027031185.1 Saprospiraceae bacterium | reverse complement strand
ATGGACACGGAAGACACGGATGGACACGGATGAACACGGAAGACACGGATGAACACGGATGGACACGGAAGACACGGAAGACACGGAAGACACGGAAGACACGGATGGACACGGAAGACACGGAAGACACGGATGGACACGGATGGCACGGACGACACGAGCTTCGATGTTGCTCAGCCTAAGTATTTGGTGTTCTTTCCGTCCCAACACAAATCGCTTCGAGTATAAAACGGGATGGGGGATTGGTGCGGATTTCCACAATTTTTCTGACTTCTTAACAATTAATCAAAATGTTATATGTAAGTCTTTGTGGTTCTTTTTGAATCATCAAATCAAAAATGTGTGTAAGCGTGTGGAAATGTTGTGCAAAGATTCTTTTTTCTAAAAGCCCAAAGCAATATACCTTTGTAGCGGTGGGGAAACTGCCAAAGCTGACTCGTGCTGCGGGCTTTATTGGTTGTAGGAACATCCCCGTAAGCATTACACTACTCCGTTGGTGAGTGGCACGAATGACTGTCACAAGCATACGTCATTTGCGTGGCGTCTGTCCTGAGGCACGGAAAAGGTGCGGTGGTAATGTCTCTGAAGCTGTCTGTCTATGAGTAACTACCCGTTATCTACCGTACCGGCTGGGTAATTTCATTGTGGACCGCAAATCCTAACCTTAGCCGAAAGATACGTGCCGGTAAGCTCCATTTTGGTTTGGCGATTGTCTTGGAGCGCGAAAAGACAGACCATTTGCGCAGCCCCGGAGCGACCTTCTGCTTCGGGGTTTTTTTGTGGATACCGCTGCCAATATCCGGTGGCAATGGCCCCTGCGGGCCTGTTATACGGAGCGCCTCCAAAAAAGTTGTAACTTCGTTGCCTCTTTTCTGTTTTCGGGGCCTGCATTGTGCCGCCGGAAACTAAAATTGGTCTTATGTGGCGCTTTGTCGGATTTTTTCTAGGTATCGGACTGTTGGCTTTTTTCTCTTGCTCCAAAGAGCAATTCGCTACCGGTCCGGTCACACTTCGGTTTTCTACGGATACGCTGACGTTTGATACCGTATTTACCCAAGTGGGATCGGCTACTCGTTATTTCAAGATTTACAACGATTTGGATAAGTCGGTACGCATTGACAAGATCTATATGCAAAAAGGTACCGCATCCAAGTTTAACATAAATGTGGATGGCACACCTGGCGGCGTCGTGGAGCAAGTCGAAATCGGCCCGCACGACAGCATCTACGTCTTTGCCGAAGTGACCATAGATCCGGACCAGCCTCCGTCCGTCAGCCCGTTTGTAATCAGTGAGCCGCTCATCATTGAGACCGGCGGTACATCCCAACAGGTCATCCTGGAAGCATGGGGCCAGAATGCCAATTATATTCCCTCCCACACGGCTGCCGGCGGTGTGGCCGTACTTTCCTGCAATTTGGGTACGGAGACCTGGGACGATCCCAAACCCTACGTCATCTACGGCGTGCTGGTGATTCAGGACTGTACGCTACAACTCCCCCCGGGTACGCGCATTTACGTTCACGGCGGTGTGGCCCTGAGTCCGGACACCGTGGTATATAGTGATGGCCTGCTCTATGTCGGCGAAAATGGCAGCTTGCAAGTGGAAGGAACGCTTGACAACCCCGTGGTCTTCCAAGGTGACCGCCTGGAGTCTGAGTTTGATGATGTGCCCGGGCAGTGGGCGGGCATTCGTGTAGGCGAAAAGAGCCGTCCCGTCTCTTTCCAGCATGCGCAAATTGTCAACTCCATTGTCGGGATCCGTGCCGATTCGGCCACTTCACTTAGCCTGGACAAGGTGCAAATCCGCAATACCACGTCCAGTGCCCTGATTGGCGTACACGCCAATATCCAAGCTCAGAATTGCCTGTTTGCCGACAATGGCGGCTATGGCATCCAACTGGAATACGGCGGTAACTATGACTTTACCTATTGCACGGTGGCCAATTACGGCAACGAGGCCTCGGCGCTCAAAATCGCCAATGCGCTTTGCCTCAATGCCAATTGCGATCAGTTTATTCAGGCGCCCATCCATGTGCAGATGAAGAATTGCATCCTGGCCGGCTCCCAAAAAGATGAGATTGAGCTTTTTTATCGTACCGATCAGGTGCCATTTGACTACCAAATGCGCCATTGTATCGTGCGGGTGGCCGATCTGACCAAGCCGAATTTCTTTCCCGACTTTTTTGATCATTGCAACCCCTGCACCAACATGACCGGCACGGACAAGCTGTTTGCCAATGTAGATGAGCAGGATTATCATCCGGACACGCTCTCCATCGCCGAGGGGCGGGCGATGCCGGTGCCGGCTATTCCGGACGATATTGAGGAGCAGTTGCGCGATCCCAATGCGCCGGATATAGGATGCTATGAACGACAATAATCAATTAAAAATGAAAAATTAAAAATGAAAAATTAACTGTTTAGCTACCCACTGTTTTTGCGTTAAAAACCGGAGCTCCTAAACAGTTGCAATTCGTTTGCCGCCAATTCGCTAATGAGCTATTCGTGCATTCGTGGCTTATATTTGCAGAAGCGAGTTATGAGTTGAAAACGCCTATTTTATCCCTAAAAACAGGAGCACCTAAACAGTTACAACTGAAATATTTTATGCGTTAACGGATTCCGAAAAATCGAACAATGGATCATCGCTACTTCTTGACGGGTAAAAGATATGGGACGCGACGGAGTCGCGTAAGGTGGAGCCTGCTGGTCTTGTTAGTGACGATTGTCGGTTGCAACCGGTTTGGGCCTGGTCGTATGCGACATTCGACGGCAAGCGTGGTCCGGTACTTTTCGAACAGGGGGATAGGGGCTTTCCGGCTGGATACGGTATATTGGGACGGGAGATGTGTTTTTCGCGCCCGCACCGAGGCACTATCCGCGCCCGCGGATAGTGCGCCTGTGTTTGTTTTTGTGCATGGGAGCCCGGGAGATTTGAGCAATGTACTTCCCTTTTTGGCTGATTCACTGGTGCGGGCGCGTGGCATGGCTGTGGGCTATGACCGGCCGGGTTATGGCCATTCGGATCCGGCTCCGGTTCTGTCGCTCCGGAGGCAAGCGGAGGCGTTGCGTGCGGTGTGGCGAGAACTGCCCGGCCGGAAGATTTTGGTGGCGCATTCGTATGGGGCGCCGGTGGCTGTACAGGCAGCCATTGACTACCCGGACGAAGTGGGAGGACTCGTATTGGCAGGGCCCGTGGTGCATACAGTGTGGCGACCCCGGGCGTGGTGGCGCTCCCGGATAGCCAAGCCTCCCTTGCGTTGGTTGGTGGCCCGTCCGCTCCTGGTGAGCAATGCGGAGATGCGCGCATTGCAGACGCAGTTGGATTCAGCGGACCTGGCCTGGTCGCAGGTCCGCTGCCCGGTGCTGATATTGCAGGGATGGAAGGACTGGCTGGCCGTGCCATCCAATGCGGCCTACGCCGACTCCGCCCTAATCCACGCACCGTCAAAGACGGTGCAATCTTTTCCTGATAAGGGGCATTTCTTTTTTCTCACTAAGCCACAGGTGGTGGTAGCGGCACTGACGAAGTGGTATGATCGTGAGATGAAAGGCGCGCATTAACTGTCCGCCTTCACCATGCGGATGGTCTTTTGTGCACTGCCCATCACGACGCGGCAATAATAGACACCGGCGGGCAAGTCATCGGCATCAATACCCACTCGATGTGTGCCGGGCAGGTATGTGTCTTCGGAAACGTGAAGTACCAGGCTGCCCATTGCGTCAAAGACTTGAATCAGAACTTTGGCGCGCAAGTCTGTCTTGAACTCAACTTCGGTTTTGTTTAGGAAAGGATTGGGGGTGATGTCGGCTTCGAGTGTGGTGCCGTAGATTTCATTGCTGGCCGTAGCATCACAGGGGGAAACAACGGGGATGGTGGGGAAGTTTTCGAAGAGCAGGTCATCCACCGTGCCCTGTGGCACTTCAAACCATTTGTTTAGGATAGTCCCATATAATGCGCGGAAATCATACTGCATTGGCACGCCTTCGCTCTGAGAGACATTGGGGGAAATGACGGGATTGTCGCCGATGAATCCGGGCTGGACGCATTCGCCGAAGAGGAAAGACGGGGCCGCCGTGCCGTGGTCGGTACCCATGCTGGCGTTGGATCGGATGCGGCGGCCAAATTCGGTATAAGTCATGCCCAGCACCTTTTTGCTCAAGCCTTGATTTTTCATATCGGTCTGGAAGGCATAAATGGCATCGGACAGTTCTTTGATCAAATCGGCGTGTTCGCCCATGGTGGTGTCGCCGTCCATGACTTGTTCGGAATGGGTGTCAAAGCCTCCGATGGTCGCATAATAGACCTTGGTGGTACAGCCGCCGCTGATGAGCAGGGCGATGTTTTTGAGTTGTTGGCCCAAATCCGTGTCGGGATAGGTGACGGTATTGGTGCCGGCGGAAGCCAGTTGTTTGACGACGGCGGAGTATTTGTTGGTTTGGTCAATGGTCTGTCGGATATATTTCAGCTCATCGCCGTAGGGGCTGTCCGGTTCGGGAGACAAAGCGCCGACCGGCAGGGTGCCGCTGTCGAACGGATCTTCGACCGAATAGGAGTAGTTGATAGCGGTCCCCTGGCAGGTTTCGGCGATCCGGGATACCATGGTAATGGCGATGGGATCCGGCGTGTCGGTATTGGGATAATTGTCCGGATAGCCCGGGTAGGTCAGGTCCATCCATCGTCCCAGCCATCCGGTATCTTCATATACTTCGGCGGCGGAGGCGGAGTTGTAGATGTCAGTAGATCGGAAGTGGGACCGGTTTTGGTTGGGATATCCGACGGATTGGACGATGGCGAGCATGCCGTCGTCAAAGATAGATTTCAATCCGGATGCGGCGGGATGGAGTCCGTTGGTGGTGGTCAGATTCAGGATTTTGTTTTCCGGAATGATAATGTTGCTGCGGACATTGGCCAGGTTGTCGTATTGATCCAGGGGAATCACCATATTGAGACCGTCGTTGCCCCCGTTGAGAAATATCACGACGAGAATTTTGTCGTTGTTGGGGCCTGCGTGCATCAAGAGAGAATTGCGGATGGCCCGCACTTTCATACTGTTCAAAACGATGGGCGCGGTTGCTATGGTGATTCCGGTGCGTTTGAGAAAGTCTCTACGTTTCATTTTTCTCTTTTTTTGGTAACCACTCGCGTGGGAGTAGTTGATAGTTTCGAATGGTTTTTG
>JALVEF010000060.1 GCA_027031185.1 Saprospiraceae bacterium | reverse complement strand
TTTTCGTTCCCGTCGGCTGAAGCCGGGCTTTTGCACTGAAACTTTGTCGGCTGGCGGGGGCTAAAGCCCCACTTTTTCTATTGCTTTTCGTTCCCGTCGGCTGAAGCCGACGGCAATGCAATGCAATGCAATGCAAAACAAGCGCGCTTTTCATCTATTCACACAACAAGCCTCAATTAAAAATGAAAAATATTTGAATATCCCACTTTTGCTTGCTTCTAACAGCAGACACTGGCCCCCGAAATGGCGAACAAGTATGTGCGCAACTATTCAACCCAAATCATTAAATCCGTCTGAATCCGCGCTGCGAAGCATCCGTCCTATCTGTCAGGCTGAGCCTGTCGAAGTCCGTGTTCCATTTTCAACGCGCAAGCAAGTTCAACGCGCTGACATAAACGCTTCTTCCAGCCGCATACCCCGCGACCCCTTGACAAAAAACGACACACCCGAATAAGTCTTTCCGGCCAGCCACGCCCTCAACTCCGTCACATCCCGGAAATGGCGCGCACGCCCCTCCACGTCTGCCCCGGCAAACAACGGCCCGACAAGCCATATCTCATCAAAGCCAAGACCCTCCGCCAGCGTCAAAACCCGCCGATGCAACGCATCGGCAAACTCACCCAATTCAAGCATATCCCCCAGCACCGCCACGCGATATTGGCCGCCCGTCCCGGCCACAAACGCCCGCAAAGCGCGCTCCATACTCGACGGATTGGCATTGTAGGCATCGAGCAGTACCCGATTGTCACCAAACGAAATGTACTGCGAGCGCATGTTGGCCGGCTGGTACGTTTCGATACCATACTTGATCTGCGCAAACGTCAACCGGAAGTATTTGCTCACCGCTGCGGCCGTCTTTACGTTTTCAAAATTGTGAGCACCGGTCAATGGCGAAAAGATGCGATAATCCCATCCATCCTCAGGCACCTTCGCCACCACTTGACCCGCTGTCTCCACCGACCTGACAGCTATAAAACTCCCCTCATAACCCTCCGGGCGCGCACTCCCGTACCCGATACGGTGCCTTACCCGTCGAGAGAGCGCCTCCAAAAACGGCTCATCCGCATTAAAGAATGCCACACCATCATGAGCAGCCAGATAGTCGTACAATTCGCCTTTGCCCGCTTTGACACCCTCCACACTGCCAAAACCCTCCAGATGCGCTTCCCCGATATTCGTCACCAGACCATAATTCGGCGCCGCGATATCACACAAAAAAGCGATCTCCCCCGGCGCACTCGCCCCCATCTCCACAATGGCAAAGTCCGCATCCCGCGGCATCGCCAGCAGCGTCAGCGGCACACCAATATGGTTATTGAGATTGCCCTCCGTGGCATGTACCCGATACTGCTGTTCCAGCGCACACCGGAGCAATTCTTTGGTCGTTGTCTTGCCATTTGATCCCGTCAGTGCCAGTACGGGGATATCCAATTGCATCCGGTGATACCGCGCCAGCGCCTGCAGCGTCACCAATACATCCTCCACCAAAATAAAATCTCTGGATGTCTTGACAGACGGGTCGTCCACCACCGCATAGCGCGCTCCCTTGTCCAAAGCCGCCTGTGCATAGCGATTGCCATCAAAGCGTTCTCCCTTCAGCGCAAAGAAGATATCACCCGGCTTCACCTGCCGGCTATCCGTCGTCACCCCCGCGGAAGACAAGTAATAGTCATAGAGCCTTTCAATGAGATCCCCCATGGCACATATTTGCGGCAAAGGTACAAAAACGGTGAACGGCCAATGGTCAATGGTCAACGGGGATCAACGCTTCGCGTTGATAGGGTGTAACGAGGCAGCAGGGCAGCGGTGTAACGGAGTAACGGTGTAGCGGTGTAGCGGTGTAACGGTTTTGCGGCCCCGCACTTACGGTTAGATGGTCCAAGGTCAACGGCCCAAGGCACATGGCAGTATCAGGGGCACGTGCGGGACGTCCTACCGCCCGGGTAAATTCTTCAATTCTTCAATTCCTCAACGGATCAAAAAGCCGGGAAGAAGAAAATTTGGTTTACCCTGACACAGAGTGTTTTTAAGGATTAGCTCAACTGTTTAAGTCGCCATAATTGAACCTTTGGCTACTTTCACTCATCTTTGCCACTTGACATATCGCACATGAAAATTGCACTTGCACAAATCAACACCGTCATCGGCGATTTCAAAGGGAATTTTGAAAAGGTCACCCGCTACATCGCTCGCGCAAAGCACGAAGGCGCCGATCTGGTCTGCTTTCCCGAACTGACCGCCACCGGCTATCCGCCGCGCGACTTCCTCGAATTCAAAGACTTCATCCGGCAAGCCGAGCGCTTCATCCGGCAAGTCACCGAACTGGCTGACGGCATTGCCATCGTCATTGGCGCCCCCCGCAAAAATCCCGACATCGAAGGCAAAGACCTTTTCAACTCCGCTTTCTTCCTCGCCGACAAGACCATCCGGTATATCGCCGACAAAGCCCTGTTGCCCACTTACGACATCTTCGACGAATACCGCTATTTTGAACCGGGCCGCCGCTTCAAAACCGTCTCCTACAAGGGCTATCGCATCGCCCTCAGCGTCTGCGAAGACATCTGGAACGTCGGCAATGAAAACCCACTGTACACCATCTGCCCCCTGGACGAAGTCGCCCACGAAAAACCGGACTTCATCATCAACATCTCCGCATCCCCCTTCTCTTACCGGCACGCCGACGAACGCCTGCACGTCATCCGCGCCAACACCCGCCGCTACAATGCGCCCCTCTTTTATGTAAATCATGTCGGAGCCCAGACCGACATCATCTTCGCCGGGGGGTCGGTCGTGGCCAATCAATACGGCGACATCTACGCTGAGATGACTTTTTTTGAAGAAGATTTCCAGGTCTTCGACCTGGATAGGGTACGCCACACCCGCCACAACGGCGCCCGCAAGAAAGAAAAAACCGATCTGATCCATCGCGCCCTCTTACTCGGTATCCGCGACTACTTCGGCAAGCTGGGCTTCACCAAGGCGGTACTCGGCCTGTCCGGCGGCATTGATTCTGCCGTCGTCGCCGCCCTGGCCGCCGAAGCTCTCGGACCCGAAAACGTCCTGTGCGTCCTGATGCCATCCGCCTTCTCATCCGAACACTCCGTCACCGACGCCCGCCAATTGGCGCACAATCTCGGCTGCCCCCACGAGACCATACCCATCCACGAAATCTTCGACGCCTTTACCCGGGCGCTGCGCGAGCCTTTTCAGGGCTTACCCTTCAACATCGCCGAAGAAAATATCCAGGCCCGCATCCGCGGCACCCTGCTCATGGCATTCAGCAACAAATTCGGCCACATACTCCTCAACACATCCAACAAGAGTGAAGCCGCCGTCGGCTACGGCACACTCTACGGAGATATGGCCGGCGGCTTGTCCGTCCTCGGTGACGTCTATAAGACCGAAGTCTATGCCCTGGCCCGCCATATCAATCGCGACCGCGAAATCATTCCCGAAAATATTCTTACCAAACCTCCGTCCGCCGAATTGCGCCCCGGCCAAAAAGACGCCGACTCCCTGCCCGATTATGAAATCCTCGACAAGATTCTCTTCGAATACATCGAAAACCGAAAAGGTCCCAAAGACATCGAAGCCATGGGATACGAGCCGCCCCTTGTCGCCCACATCCTGGGCATGGTCAACCGCAACGAATTCAAGCGTTACCAAATGCCACCCGTCCTCCGCATCTCCGATAAGGCCTTCGGCATGGGTCGCCGCATGCCCATCGTCGGCAAGTATTTGACTTAATTCTTTCAGTCGCGCCAAAGACGGGAAAAACCAAAATGGTATTGCCAGCGCCCGCCGGCAATACCATTTTGGCCGGGGACGGACGCTTTCTACCCAAAAAGCGTTACCTTTGGAAGCGGATAAACAAAAGCCGATGAAACCTTTTCCACGGTGGCACTTACTGACCTGGCTCCTCGTCCTGATCGTCAGTACCGGAGCGCGCGCCACCCATATCCGGGCCGGTGAGATCGTTATCGAACAATTGGAAGACTGCGGCCTGACCGTCCGCGCTACCGTCTATACCTACGCCAAAGCCTCCATGAATGCCGCCGACGAAGATACCATCGTCGTGGACTGGGGCGACGGCATGAGCACCAAAGCCGGCCGCATCAACGGCCCCAACAACAAAGGCCTCCTCCTGGGCAATGACATCAAACTCAACATCTACGAAGCCTATCACACCTATGCCGCCCGATCCACCTACCTGATCAGCACCACCGACCACAACCGGAATGCCGGCATCCTGAACATCCCCAACTCCGTCTTCACCCCCATGTACATCGCCACTACCTATACCTTTCTCAACCCCCAGTTCCAAGGCTGCAACAGCACGCCTGTCATCCTCCAACCGCCCATTGACTTCGGCTGTGTCGGCCGGCGCTTTGTCCACAACCCCAACGCCTACGACCCCGATGGCGACAGCCTGGCATTTTTCCTGACCCAGCCATTGTTCGGGCCCAATATGGTCGTCCCGGGATACACTTATCCCACATCCATCAACCCGGGGCCCAACAACCAGATGACCATGGACGCCGTCACCGGCCAAATCGTCTGGGACGCCCCACAGATAGCCGGCGATTACAACATCGCCATGTACATCATCGAATACCGCAACGGCACGCCCATTGACACCGTGATTCGCGACATGCAAATCATTGTCTATGAATGTGACAATCATCCCCCCGAGATTGAACCTGTGGATGATATCTGCGTCATCGCCGGTGACACCGTCCGCTTTGACATCGTCGCCACCGACCCCGATACCGGCCAGCAAGTGCTGTTGCAAGCTTACGGAGCCCCCCTGTCTCTGCCCTTGAATCCGGCACAGTTTACCGTGCCGGCGGGCTTTACCACGCCGCCCGTCACCGGACACTTCGAGTGGCCGACACGATGCGCCCACATCTCCAACCAGTACTATTCGATGGTATTTCGCGCCGAAGACAATTATTTCGGTGACACCACGGGCCTGACCACGTTAGAGCAGGTGCGCATCAAGGTTGTCGGCCCGCCCCCGCAAGACGTGCAGGCCGAGCCGGAAGACGACCACATCCTCATCTCCTGGGCGGCGCCGTACGCATGCGAAAATGCAGCCGACGACTACTTCCGCACCTTCACCGTTTGGCGCCGCGAAAACAGCAATCAATTTGTCATAGACACCTGCACCCCCGGACTCGCCGGCCAAGGCTATCA
>JALVEF010000059.1 GCA_027031185.1 Saprospiraceae bacterium | reverse complement strand
GTCACGCCGCAAACTTTTTCCCTTTTGCCCGTACAGTGGGCAGTTCTACCCCAAATATGGGTATTGGCCAAAAGGCTTACCTTTACGGTCTCCCGACAGGTATGAGAAGGAATCAGATAAATAGACAAATATACTCGGATAAGACGCGCTGGAAACTGTATTTGAGTCTGGCGGGGCTGATTATAGTGGCGGCTTTTCTGGCTTCGTCTTACTACCTGACGCGCAAACTGAAGGAGGAAGAGGAGCACAAAGTCCGTCATATCGCCCTGGCCATGCAAACCTTGCAGGATACGGTCAGCCACCTGACTTTGGTGAGCAAAATACTGGAAGACAATACGACGACGCCGCTCATCTTGGTCAACGACCGTGGTAAAATCGAAAGAGGCAAGAATTTTGGCGCAAAAAAAGATCTGGACACCCTGTACCTGCACCGGCAGCTGGAAAAAATCCGGGCCGCCGGCGGCCAGCCGTTTGTCATCTCGGACCAATACAATACCCAGTATGTGTATTACAAGCAGTCCAAACTACTCACCTTGCTGAATTATATGCCCTGGGTGTTGTTGTTGATTATTTCGATTTTTGTCTTCTTGGGCTATGTGGCGTTTAGCATCGCACGGCAGACAGAGCAAAATCTTGTCTGGACCGGAATGGCCAAAGAAACCGCCCACCAACTGGGCACACCCATCACCGCCATTGTGGCCTGGATCGAGCATCTCAAAATGCTCCACCCCGATGATGAAGAACTCCAAAACATCGTGGGGGAGCTGAAAAAGGACGTCACGCGACTGGAACTGATCGCCGAACGCTTTTCAAAGGTGGGCGCACAGCCGGAGTTGAAGCGCACGGAGATCCGATCCGAACTGGCCAAGGTCATTGACTATATGCGGTCGCGTTCCCCGAAGAAGGTGCATTTCTCGCTGACGGCAAACCGGGATGAGATTTATGCGAATATTAACCCGCCGCTCTTCAATTGGGTGATCGAAAATCTGATCCGAAATGCCCTGGATGCCATGGGCGCGGAAGGCCAAATCCAGATTGACCTGAAACAAGAAGAGCGCCAGATTCGCATCTTGATATCCGATACCGGCAAGGGTATCCCCGCCGGCAAGATCAAGACCATATTTAACCCGGGTTATACCACCAAAAAACGGGGCTGGGGCCTGGGCCTTTCCTTGTCCAAACGCATCATTAACACTTATCACAACGGAAAAATCCACGTAAAATCGTCTGTGGTGGGTGTGGGCACAACTTTTGAAATACTTCTCCCGTATAACAACGGTTTATGATCCGGTCAGTGCCGGACCAGTGCGAAGCACGGGATATATGAGAACCTTCTGTTTTGCGGTAATCTTCCTTTGGGGCCAAACCCTGTGGGCACAAGCGCCCGCCGTGCCTACCCAGCGCGTGGTGGTTACCGATGAAAACAATCTGCCATTGCCCGGTGTGGCTGTCATCACCCGAGACGGATTTGGCGGCTCGACCGGACTGGACGGCAGTATCCGCATCCCCGCCGACAAGATTCACCGCGAATTTGAGTTTTCTTATCTGGGCTATGAGCCCGTACAATTTACCTTTCTCGCTCTGCGCAATCGCCATTACAAACTCATGCTCCGGCCCGCCCAAAAACTGCTGGATGAAGTCGTGGTGGTGGGGCGCACGGATGCCCGCAAGGACGAAATCCCCTATCAAGTCGAGAAGATATCCGATGTGGATATCGCCTTTCTCAACCCGTCCACAACGGCCTATGCACTGGAGCAGTCGGGTCAGGTGTTCGTGCAGCGCTCTCAGACCGGCGGCGGCTCCCCGGTGCTGCGCGGGTTTGAGGCCAATAAGCTGCTGCTGGTCGTGGACGGGGTCCGCATGAATAATGCCATATATCGCAGCGGCCACTTGCAAAATTCCATTACGATTGACAACTCCTCCCTGGACAAACTCGAAGTCATCTTTGGCCCGGGCTCGTTGATGTACGGCAGCGATGCCATTGGAGGGGTGATTCATTTTCGCACACGGCGGCCGTCTATCTTGACCAAAGATGACCTGGCGGATCATCGCACAGCGGCGGCCGGCTACATGCGCTTTGCCTCCGCCAATCTGGAGAAGACTGCGCACGTGGACTTCGATCATGCCAGGCATAAGTTCGGCATGTTCAGCAGTATTACTTTTTCCCATTTCTCGGATCTACGTACCGGAAAAAAGCGCCCGGCAGCCTATCCGGACTTCGGAAAAAATCCCTATTACGTCCTGACGGACAACGGGGCAGACCAGGTAGTGGAAAATGCCAATCCGGACATTATACCCAACAGCGGGTACTGGCAATTGGATGTCATCAACAAGCTCCGCTTTCAGCTTCGCCCCAATTTTGAGTGGGGATTTAATTTTCAGGTCTCCACATCTTCGATTGTGCCACGCAACGACAAACTATCCATAATCCAAGGGGACCCGCAACGGCTGAAATTCGCGGAATGGTACTACGGACCGCAACTCCGCTTTATGACGGCTTCGCACATCAAGTGGATCGGTCGGGGCCGGATAGCGGACAAGGTCAAGCTGATCGCTTCTTATCAACGCATCAATGAGGATCGTTACAAGCGTAAGTTTGGCAAGGCGCGGCGTACCTTCCAGCTGGAAGACGTCCATGTATTTGCCGTGACGCTGGACGCAGAAAAGAAGCTAAACAAGGCGGGCACGCTCAAACTCCTCTATGGTGGCGAATATGATCACAATATTGTGCACTCTATGGCGGGCAAGGTGGATATACACACCAATGAGACGTCGGGCCATGTCTTTACTCGCTATCCCAGTGGGGGCAGTGACCTGTCGGCCAATGGTACTTATGCCATCTTGCAGCTGCGCACACGTGACACCGCGCTGACTTTCAATGCCGGTCTGCGGTATTCGGGTAGCCACTTGCAGGCTCACTTCAAGGAAGGTGGCTTCTTCAGTTGGCCTCATGGATTCTACAAAGGCCTGAACAATACAAATTCGGCGTGGACGTGGGGGCTGGGCGGTACCTGGCGGACACCGGCCGGTTTTCAGCTGCGTGGTCTGGTGGCCACCGCCTTCCGCGCTCCCAATCTGGATGACTTCGGTAAAATACGGGAAAAGAACGGCTATATCACGGTGCCCAATCCGGGCTTGCGCCCCGAGCACTCACTACAGCGTGAGATCACCATCGGCCAGTTCTTCCGCAAGCGGGCCTATTATGCTTCGGGGCGCCAGGGAATGGCCCTCAACGTGTATCTGACCGCCTTTCAATCCGACTTGCGGGATGCCATCATCGTGGATACGTTTCCGGCGCCGGACGGCTCTATCTTTATCGAACCGGAGCCGGGGGATAAGCTGCGCACGACGGCTTCGATCAATGCCGACAGCGCGGTGGTCCGGGGCCTGTCTCTCAATGCAGAGATCTATCTGGGGCCTCATTGGGAGACCCGCGCTTCGTGGAATCTGACCAAAGGGGAGAGTGTGTCGGGCGGCGTGCGCAAACCGATGGCGCATATCCCGCCGGCCTATGGTAAGGTGGAAGTCAGCTATACGTACAAGCGCTATAAGCTGTCCGGCGTGCTTCGATACAATGGCTTCAAAGATATTGCTGACTTCGGTCCAGGGACGGCAGACAACCCGCAGAAGACCTATCCCGAAGGGGCACTGGCCTGGCATACGTACAACGTCTATTGCTCTATCAATCTCCGCAAGCACTATTCCGTGCAATTGGCCATCGAGAATCTGGCGGACCTGCACTACCGACCTTTTGCTTCGGGTGTCTCGGCACCCGGGCGCAATTTTCTCTTTACGCTGCGTAAGAATTTTGGAAGATGACACGCCGTTGAGCGGCGTGTGGGGTGGCTTTTTGCCTCCAATGTCCGGCCCTGCACTTACGGTTTGATGGTCCCGCTTCGACTTCGCCCTTCGATTACACTCCACTTCGGCAAGCTCGACTCGACGGTGCTCACCGACCACGGTTCGGCAGGCTCAGTTCGACAAGCTCGGTTCGACTGCGCTCACCGACCGCAACTGCTCACACCGACCGCAGTGGCCAAGGGCATCGCTCAGCGACCAAAGGTCAATGGTCCAGGGTACTTGGTAACATCAGGGCAAAAAGGGCATTTTAGCGCAAAAACAGCGGGTACCTACACAGGTACTTCCATTGGATTTGGTATGACGGACACAGGCACGCGCTATGGCAAAGTCCAAAAATTTGCGACCTTTACGGCAAATACATGTCGCTATGGGTTTACTGGACAACAAAACGGCGCTGGTCACCGGCGGTTCGCGCGGTATCGGCGAAGCCATTGTGCGCAAGTTTGCCGCCGAAGGGGCGGCGGTGGCCTTTACGTTTAGGTCATCAGCCGCGCGTGCCGAAAGCATTGTGCGGGAGTTGACGGACGCGGGGGGCCGCGTCCGTGCGTATCAGTCGGATGCCGCGGATTACCAACAGGCGGAGCAGCTGGTACAACAGGTACTGAAGGACTTTGACGGTCTGGATGTACTGGTCAACAACGCAGGTATCACGCAAGACAATTTGATTCTGCGCATGTCAGAAGACCAATGGGATGAGGTCATCCGCGTCAATCTGAAGTCCGTCTTCAACCTGACCAAACAGGTCGTTCGCCCGATGATGCGCCAACGCGCCGGCGTGATTATCAATATGAGCTCGGTGGTGGGTATATTCGGCAATGCCGGACAGACCAATTATGCCGCTTCCAAGGCGGGTATTATCGGTTTTACGAAGTCCATCGCCAAAGAACTGGGCTCGCGCAATATCCGCTGCAATGCGGTGGCTCCCGGGTTCATTGAGACGGATATGACGGACCGGCTCGATGAAAAGACTAAGGAGAGTTTCCTGGCCTCTATCCCCATGAAACGTCTCGGTACGGCCGATGAAGTGGCCGGTGTCTGTGTCTTCCTCGCCTCGGGCCTGGGCACTTATGTAAACGGCCAGGTCATCAGTGTGTGTGGTGGAATGAACTGATGTCAATTGTAACTGTTTAGCTGCTCCTGTTTATAACACGGTTGCCCAAAAAAATACGCAGAGATGCGCGGGATGAATCAGGTATTGCCGTCGGCTTCAGCCGACGGCAAGAAAGCCCAAAAAAACAATCGGGGCTTTAGCCCCATCAGCCGGCAAAGTTTCGGGGCAAGGGGCCAGTGGTGGGTTAGCGAATCGGACTCTCCCCACTCTCCTGCTTCCAAATAAATTT
>JALVEF010000058.1 GCA_027031185.1 Saprospiraceae bacterium | reverse complement strand
CGCACTTCTTTTCGCCCTTTTCTTTTGAATATTCGCGGCTATTTTTTTGGTCAGCCGGAAATAATAGCCCAACTTAGCCCCCGAATCTGCGTCATCACGGTGGCACTGTGCTCCGTGGGCCGGATTGGTTTTTGCCCCTGACCCGTTCGGGGATTCCTTGTTTTTGCGTAACTGTTTAGGTACCCGCTGTTTTTGCGCTAAAAACAGGAGCGCCTAAACAGTTACGTTTTTGCGAAAAACAGGGGCACCTAAGGGATAAAAGGTAGCTAAATGTTTGGAGCACGCATCGCCGGTACCGGCTACCACGTACCGGAAAATATCGTCACCAACGCAGACCTGACCCGCTTTATGGACACGTCAGATGAGTGGATCCGGGAGCGCACCGGAATCCGGGAGCGCCGTTGGGTGACACGAGGTAAGGACACGACGGCCACGCTGGGCGCCAAAGCCGCCCGCAAGGCTATCGCACAGGCCGGCATCGCTGTCAGTGACATAGACTTCATCATTGTGGCCACCCTCAGCGCCGACTACTACTTCCCGGGAGCCAGTGTCCTGGTGCAGCGCGAACTCGGCCTTTCCGAAGCCGGGACCGGAGCCATTGACATCAAGGCCCAGTGTACCGGCTTTATCTATGCACTTTCAATAGCCTCCCAATACGTCCAAACCGGCATGTACCGCAATGTCCTCGTCATCGGCAGTGAAGTTCATTCCATGGCCCTGGACCTGTCCACGCGCGGACGCGCCATCTCTGTGATTTTCGGCGATGGCGCCGGCGCTATCGTCCTGCAACGAACAGAAGAGCCGGGCCGCGGCGTCCTCACCTCCAAACTCCATGCCGACGGCCGCTTCGCCGAAAAATTGGTCATGCCCGTACCCGGTTCGCACGGCGGGTACCACGACGACAGGATAGAAACAGACACCGATTGGCAGTTTAAGCCCGCCGGCGAGTGGGGCGACTTCTTCGTCACCGGCCAAATGCTCAATAAAGCCCTGGTATATCCCTATATGGACGGCCGCAATGTCTTTAAAATGGCCGTCCAAAAGTTTCCCGAAGTCACCATCGAAGCCCTCGAAGCCGTCGGCCTGACCGTCGAAGATATTGACCTCTTTATCCCCCATCAGGCCAATCTCCGCATCAGCAACTACGTAGCCGACAAGCTCGGCCTGCCGCCCGAAAAAGTGTGGAACAATATCCAGCGATACGGCAACACCACCGCCGCATCCATCCCAATCGGCATCGCCGAGGCCGTCCAGGCCGGCAAGATCAAAGCGGGCGACCTGGTGTGTCTGACCGCCTTCGGCAGTGGATATACCTGGGGCAGTGTACTCATCCGGTGGTAATTTCTTTTCGCAGGAGGCAGTTATGGCAAAAAAAATCACAGCACAACAAAACCCGCTTCGCCTGCCGGCCGAAGAGCGCTATCGCGCCGAACTGGACCGCATCATTCAGGAAGACAACCACCCCAAACCACCCAACTGGAAGTGCTCCCCGCAGGCCGTTGTCTTGTACATCATGGGCGGCAAGCTGCCATCGGGATTTGACATCACCCCTAAGTACTTCGGTCATCGCCACCTCATCGAAACGGCCGTTGCCACACTCACCACCGACCGGGCCCTCCTGCTTACCGGCGTTCCCGGTACCGGCAAAACCTGGCTCGCCGAACACCTCGCCGCTGCCATTTCCGGACACTCCCAAAACATTGTGCAAGGCACCGCCGGCATAGCCGAAGAAGCTCTTCGATATGGGTGGAACTATGCACTCCTCATCGCCAAAGGCCCCGTACACGAAGCCCTCGTCCCAAGCCCCGTTTTCGAAGCCATGCGCACCGGATCCATCGCTCGCATCGAAGAAATCACCCGCATCCCCTCCGACATCCAAGACGCCCTCATCACCATCCTGTCCGAAAAAATCATCCCCATTCCCGAACTCAACACCCACGTCCGCGCCCGCAAAGGTTTCAACATCATCGCCACCGCCAACAACAAAGACCGCGGCATCAATGAAATGTCCAATGCGCTGCGCCGACGATTCAATACCGTCATCATGCCGCTGCCGGCATCTGCCAAAGAAGAAATCCTAATCGTCCGCGAGCGTCTCAACCAACTTGCCGACGCCTACGCCATCAAACCCACCGCCCTGCCCGCTGACCAACTAGAGCGCCTAATCACCATTTTCCGCGAAATGCGCGAAGGAATCACCGCCGACGGCAACCAAAAACTCAAATCCCCATCGGCGACACTCTCCACCGCCGAAGCAATCTCGGCCGCAACCAATGCCATCGCCATGGCCACGCATTTCGGTGCCGGGTCCGTCGGTCCCGATGAGCTCATCCAAAGCATCACCGGGGCTGTCATCAAGGATCCCGTCAATGACCGGGAAGTATGGACCGAATACCTCGAAACCGTCATCAAGCAGCGCAATGGCTGGCAAGACCTGTATGACGCCGCAAAAAAACAGTACAAACAACCATGAAAAAAACACCGCTTCTCAACAAACATATCGCCCTGGGCGCCAAAATTGTCCCCTTTGCCGGCTTCCGGATGCCCGTGCAATACACCACCATCTCCGAAGAACACCTCAACGTCCGCCAAAACGTCGGCGTCTTTGACGTCTCACACATGGGCGAATTTATCATCCGCGGGCGGCAAGCCCTCGATCTGGTTCAGTACGTCATCTCCAATGACGCCTCCCGGCTGGAAATAGGCGATGTACAATATGCTTGCATGATCAACCACCGGGGCGGCATCGTGGACGACTTGCTGGTGTACCGACTCACCGAAGAGCATTGCTCCCGCGGTGAGCGCGCCTATATGCTCGTGGTCAACGCCGGCAATATCGCCAAGGACCTGCACTGGATTCGCAAAAACAACCGCTTTGACACCGAGGTGATAGACATCTCCGCACGCACCGGGCTGATCGCCGTCCAGGGCCCGCGCGCCGTCCAAGCCCTACAGAGCTTGACAGATCTCAAACTGGACGACATCGCCTACTACCACTTTCGCAAAGGGCGGTTCGCCGGCTTTGACAACGTACTGGTGTCTGCGACCGGTTACACCGGCGCCGGGGGCTTTGAAATTTATGCCCGGGCCGACCAAATCGAAGATATTTGGGATGCCGTCTTTGCAGCCGGCAAGGAATTGGGCATCATGCCCGCAGGACTCGGCGCCCGTGACACGCTCCGGCTCGAAAAAGGATATGCCCTCTACGGCAACGATATCAATCAGTTCACTTCCCCCATTGAAGCCGGCCTGGGCTGGATTGTCAAGACTGCCAAACCCGACTTTATCGGCAAACAGCAGGTGCTCAACAAAAAGGCACGCGGCATCAAGCGACGCCTTGTCGGTTTTAGCCTGAACGGTCGCCGGGTTCCCCGCCTCGGCTATTCCATCTTTGACGAGAGCGATCAAAAACGCATCGGCACCGTCACTTCGGGCACTTTCTCCCCCTCGCTCAACTATCCGATCGGGATGGGCTATGTCAAGCCGCCTTACCGCAAAGCCGACACAAAGATTCATATCAAAGCCGGATCCAAATTTTTGGAAGCCACCGTCACCAAACTCCCCTTTCTCTAATGCGGCTGCCGGCCGCATTAGAGAAAGGGCTTTTCTGCTCACTGTACCCGGGAAAATGGTGTATATTTGCAATATATAGCCGGTTTGCCGGTTGGTATGCGAATCCCCTAAAACAATCGCTTCGGCATGTCAAAACATCAGGAATCCATCCGGGAAATACATCAGCGAATGATGCCCGTCTATCGCCGTATCGTCAAGGTCCTTTGGGGCTTGGCCATTGTCGGTGTCGTATCAGGCATCATGGTCTTTGTCGCCATCAGTTTCACCAAGCTGCCCACGTTTGAAGACCTGGAAAATCCCAAATCCAATCTGGCCACCAACATCTACGCCGCCAACGGCGATCTGCTCGGGCGCTACTTCATCGAAAACCGCATCCCCGTCACCTACGAAGAACTGTCCCCAAACGTAAGAGACGCCCTGATCGCTACCGAAGACTATCGCTTTTTCAAGCACTCCGGCATTGATGCGCGCGGATTGGCGCGCGCCATCGCCTTCGTCGGCACCAAAGGCGGTGCCAGCACCATCACCCAGCAACTGGCCAAGCAGTTGTACACCAACCGCCGTGCAGCCAACATACTGGAGCGCCTCTATCAAAAGCTCAAAGAGTGGTTTACAGCCGTCAAACTGGAGCGCGCCTACACCAAAGAGGAAATCATGGCCATGTACCTGAATCAGTTCAACTTCATCAACGGCGCCTACGGTATCCACGCCGCCGCCGAGACCTACTTCGGCAAGGATCAGAAGGAGTTGACCAGGGACGAGGCCGCCGTGCTGGTGGGCATGCTCAAAAATCCGTCGCTATACGATCCCCTCAAACGGCCGCAATACGTTCTCAAACGCCGCAACGTCGTCCTTAGACAAATGCTCAAATACGGATTTATCAATCGCCCGCAATTTGACTCACTCAAACAAAAACCGCTCAATATGAGCCACTTCCGCCGGATCAACCACACCGGCGGCCTGGCACCCTACTTCCGTATGGAAATGAGCAAGGACATCAAAAAAATCCTGGCTGAAAAGGCATTGAAAAAGCCCGACGGCACCCCGTACAACATCTACAAAGACGGCCTGAAAGTCTATACCACCATTGATCCCGTCATCCAACAATATGCCGAGGAGGCCGTCCGCAAAAAAATGGCCCAGCTTCAAAAAAAATTCTGGAAGGTTTGGAAGCACGACGATCCGTGGACGTACATTGATCCCGAAAAAATCAAACGTTACGAAGAGGAAACCGGCGAGCCTTTTGACAAAGAAAAAGTCCTGGAAATCCGCCGCAAAGCACTCCGCAAGCTGGTCACCCAGAGCAAGCGTTACCTGCGCCTTAAAGACAAGTATTTGGGTGCGCCTGTCGCCAAATTGCAGTCCCGCTTTGATATCACACTGCGCGACTACGATGTGGATCGCATGGTAAAGGAAGCCGCCTCCCCCGGTTATCTCAAAACACTGCTCCGGGACAAGCTCGTGACTCCGTCCAAAGTAGCCTTGTACCGCAAAATCATGAAGACGGACACTTGGCAAACGCTTTTGGCACAGGCCCGCAAACTCGAAGCCAAGGCCAAAGAAGAATTCAGCCGCAAGGTGCCTATGAGAGTCTTCGCCTACAACGAGGCCATGGAAAAGGATACCGTCTTGTCTCCGCTGGACTCTATCCGCTATCACCGGATGATCCTCCAAACGGGTGTCTTGGCCGTTGAGCCCGGCACCGGCTTTATCAAAGCCTGGGTGGGCGGCGTAGATCATAAATACTTCAAATACGATCATATCCGGATAGACCGCCAGGTCGGATCCACTTTCAAACCATTCGTCTATTCGGCGGCCATTTTGTTTCAGGGAGTCTCGCCCTGCTTCAAAGTCCTGGATGTACCGCAGACCATCAGTCCGGGCGAAGGCAACTTTCACCTCGATAAGGACTGGACACCCCGCAATGCCAACAACAAATACACCGGCGAAGCGCTCACCCTCAAAGACGGTCTCCGCAAGTCCAAGAACACGGTCTCTGTCTTTCTGATGAAACAACTGGGCAGTCCCATGCCCGTCATCAACCTGGCCGACCGCATGGGCATCAGCAAAAAAGCCCGGCGCCATGACGGACGTTATCGCATCCCCCGCTCCCCATCCATCTGCCTGGGAGCCGTGGATTTGCAGGTTTATGAGATGACCGGTGCTTATGCCACATTTGCCAACAATGGCGTATTTGTCAAGCCCGTAGCCATCACCAAAATTGAAGATAAAAACGGCAAAGTCATCTATCGCTATCTCCCCGAAGAGCGTACCGCCCTACCGGAAAACGTCAACTACGTCATGGTACAAATGCTAAAATACAATCTCGTCGGGGCCCGCGGTTTCCACGATATCAAGAGTGAAGTGGGCGGCAAAACCGGCACCACCAACAGCTACGTGGATGGCTGGTTTATGGGTGTCACGCCCAAACTCGTCATCGGCACCTGGGTCGGCGGCGAAGACCAATGGATCCACTTCAAGACCCTGGCCAATGGCGCCGGCTCCAAGATGGCCCGCCCCATCTTTGTGGAAATGCTCAAAAAACTGGAAAAAAATCCCGAAGTATATGACGTCCATGCCCGCTTCAAGGTGCCGGCCGGAGACATCGGTATTGAGTTGGACTGCAGCAAATACAAAAATCCCGATGAAGACCGCTTTGGGGACGAGGTAAAGGACTCCACCCAGCAGGTTCTGGATGACGGCTTCGGCGATGAATTTGAAGACGACGCATTGTGATGATGAGAAGGCTTTATCCCCCATTTTTCGCCTTTTTCTTCCTTATACTCTGGTACGGATGTATCCCGCCGGAAGAAATGGACCCCGGCCGGATAAAACGCGATTTTTCCGATCCTGCCGTCCGCCACGTCGTTGATCTGGCAGACAGACAACAAGCAGACAGCCTGGTGCCCTATCTGACCAGTGCATCACCCACTTTGCGCTATTATGCGCTCAAAGGAATGGCCGCCATCCGCGACAGCACCTACCTGGATCAAGTGGCCGTCTTGCTGGACGACCCCTTGCCGGAAATACAATCTCTGGCAGCCTATACGCTTGGGCTGTTCGGGTCGCCCAAAGCAGTCCGCCATTTGTTGCTTGCATTTGACAACTCGGACACCGTCAGCGCGCGCAGCCCGGTCAATGAATGGATTCTGGAAGCCATCGGCCGTTGTGGTACCCAAAAAGAACTCGCCAACCTGCTAGCCGTCACCACCTATCTGCCGCGCGACACCCCGCTGGTCAATGGACGCAGCAAAGCCGTCTATCGCTTCGCACTTCGGAAAATCACTTTGCCGGAAGGCAAAAAACTCATGCTCTAAATTGCCACTGATGACAACTACCCGCCCACGGCACGCCTTTATGCGGCCGCATACCTGGCCCGTGTCTCCGGGCTTCGATTTGACAGCCAGGAAAGCAGACAGCTACTCAAAGCCATTGCCCAAGCAGAGGATAAGTTCAAAAATTTCTTCATCCGGGCATTAGCCCGGAGCACCGACACCACGACACTCGCGCTATTGACCAATAAACTGGCCATTGAAGATAATCCCGCTGTCCGCGCCGAGATTCTCCGTACAGCCGGGCAGTTGCCCTACGATCGAATCAAAGAAACGTTTTTCCGGTCGGTCTTTTCGGACAATCCGCAAATCCGTGCCGTAGCCACGGATTGGATACTTCAACACGGCAATTCGCAAGACGCCGTGGAATACTACCGCCTGGCTTCGGATCCCGACATCAAGGCTCCGGAAAAAGTGGCGCTATTGCATGCCGGATTGAAATACATCTCAAGACTGGATACCACGCACCTCCGTCAGATCAACCGCACGATACGCAGCCTGTACCGGACAAATACCGATCCTTATGTCCGGCACGATGCCCTACTCGCTTTGGCGGAATACCCCTGGAACTTTCGCTTTATCCGGCGCGAGTCGCTCGCCGCTTCTTATGCCCCCGTCCAGGTAGGCGGTATTGAGGCCTTGGATGCCTTGCTCCGGAGCCCGAATTATACCAAATCCATCGGCTCTTATCGCCGTGGTCTCAAGCATGAACTGATCGGATTTTTCCGTGATGCCATCTTGTCCGGCGATGTCGGCAAGCGAGCGGCAGCGGCCATCGCTTTGCGCAATCCCGATCCTGAATTTCAAGCCCTGGCGCGCAGGCCGGAGGTGATAACCGACTTGCAAAGTGTAGCAAACCAACCGCCACAAGACATCGAGTCCCACAACGAAGTCCTCAAAACACTGGCGCTGCTCACCGGAGCCAAATATAAGCCCATCAAACCCAAGTTTAACCACCCCATTGATTGGTTCCAATTAGAAAATCTCCCGCCGGAGCCTACCGCAACGCTTTCTACCAGTAAAGGTGATATCCGGATCAAACTGTTTCCCCAAGAATCACCGGGCACCGTGGCCAACTTCCTGAAAGAGGCCAGGCGCAAGTATTACAACAACAAGCAGTTTCATCGTCTGGTGCCGGATTTCGTCATCCAGGGGGGCGGACCCCGGGGTGATGGCTACGGATCGTTGCAATACACCATCCGGTCGGAGTTTTATCCCTACAACTATGATGATGAAGGCTATATCGGCATGGCTTCTGCCGGCCTACACACCGAGGGGGTCCAATTCTTCATTACCCACAGGCCTACGCCCCATCTGGACGGCAACTATACTATCTTTGGCAAAGTAGTGGAGGGCATGGACGTGGTCCATCGCCTGGGTGTCGGCGACCGCATCCAGAATATTTCAACCGAACGTTGAGCCAGCTCTACGGTTTGAGCCTGTGAATGTAGTTGCAAAGCAATGCTTTGCTTTGCTTTGCCGTCGGCTTTAGCCGACGGGAACGAAAAGCCCAAAAAATATGGGGTTTTAGCCCCGTCAGCCAGCAAAACTTCAGGGCAAAAACAGCGGGTACCTAAACAGTTGCCAGGAAGCACCGGCTGGCCTTTTTGCCGGCGGGCGCCGGCAAAATATTCTTCCCAACCGTTACACCGTCCCACAGCCAAGGCGGAGTGATATAGCGCTCATCTTACAAAAAGCGTGTGCAGAAAGGGCCAAGCCAAAAGGGACATTTGAGAAAATTGTCTCAGAAGAATTTGCTACACATAAAAAAAGCGAGACGGCAATAGCCGTCTCGCTCCGGAGTTCTTTGTGCCAAACGCGCCGGATCCATCAGTCAAGATCAAACTTAATACCCTGGGCCAACGGCACATCACGGCCATAGTTGATGGTATTGGTTTGGCGACGCATATAAGCCTTCCAGGCATCGGATCCACTTTCGCGGCCACCGCCGGTCTCTTTCTCGCCACCGAAAGCGCCCCCGATTTCGGCGCCGCTGGTACCGATATTGACATTGGCGATACCACAATCCGATCCGCAGCAAGACAGGAAGGTTTCCATCTCACGCATATCCGTGGTCATAATGGAAGAAGAAAGACCTTGCGGGACATCATTTTGCATGTGGATGGCTTCATCGAGATCCTTGTACTTCATAATGTACAAGATTGGCGCGAAGGTCTCTTTCTTGACGATTGGCATATCATGCGTAACTTCAGCGATACACGGCTTGACGTAAGTGCCAGACTCATAGCCTTCGCCTTCGAGGACACCGCCTGGCACCAAAAACTTGCCGCCCTGCTCTTTCACCTGACGGATGGCATCGAGGTATTTTTCTACTGCATCCTGATCAATGATGGGGCCCATGTGATTTTTGGGATCCAGCGGATTGCCGATGCGAATTTGCTTATAGGCTTTTTTGAGCTGCTTTTTTACCTTATCGTAGATAGACTCGTGGATGATGAGCCGGCGCGTGGTAGTACAGCGCTGACCGGCGGTGCCAACGGCACCAAACACAGCGCTCGTCATCACCAGATTCATATCTGCGGATGGCGTGACAATGATGGCATTGTTGCCGCCCAGCTCCAGGATGGTGCGCCCGAATCGCTGCGCGACCGCAGTGCCTACCTTGCGACCCATCGCGGTGCTGCCCGTGGCGGAAATCAGCGGAATGCGCTTGTCGTGGGTCATATATTCGCCCACGACATAATTGCCATTGATCAGGGTAGCTACGCCATCCGGCACTTTGTTGGCCTTGAGCACTTGTTGGAAGAGTTTGTGCGTGGCCACACCGCACAACGGCGTTTTTTCGGAAGGCTTCCAGATACACACATCACCGGCGACCAGAGCGATCATAGCATTCCAGGACCACACAGCCACCGGAAAATTAAACGAGGTGATGATGCCCACCAGGCCTACGGGATGCCACTGTTCGAACATCCGGTGATGCGGGCGCTCCGACTGAATCGTGAGCCCGTACAGTTGGCGGGACTGGCCCACGGCGAAATCGCAAATGTCAATCATCTCCTGCACTTCACCCATGCCTTCCTGCAGGCTTTTGCCCATTTCATAAGAGACCAGCTTGCCCAGGTCTTCCTTGTGCTGTCGGAGTTTATCACCAAACTGGCGGATGATCTCACCGCGCTTGGGCGCCGGTATGTCGCGCCAGGTGATAAAGGCCTTCTCGGCGCGCTTGATGACGGAGTCGTACTGCTTGCGCGTGGTGATACCCACTTCGCCCAGTAGCTTGCCATCTACCGGGGAGTACGACTTAAGGTATTCTTTCGCTTCATAGGACTTATTGCCTGACCAGGTGCCCGGATTGCGTTTTTTCAGTCCGAGCCTGCGCATAAAGGATGTGTTCATCTAGGTCTATTTTTTGGGCTATGTGCCCGTTATGGAATGGTAAGGCAAAGGTACATAATGGGCGCACAATATGCACCATGCCCGCGTCTCTGTTGCGGAGATTTTTGTCACCCGCTTAATCCGGGCAAGCCCTGCAACTTTTGTTTTTTTAGTGTGTTAAAGGGTAACTGTCAAGGTACCTGCTGCTATTGCGCTAAAAACAGGGGCACCTAAACAGTTACGTTAAAAGCAAGTCAAAAGCCACCGCACGCAAAAGCATTAAACATGGAGAGAGTAAAATGTCTGATTATCGGTGCCGGCCCGGCCGGCTATACAGCTGCCATCTACGCCGCACGTGCCGGACTGAAACCCGTCATGTACACCGGTATGGAGCCCGGCGGCCAGCTGATGATTACTACGGATGTCGAAAACTATCCCGGATTTCCGGAGGGTATTCAGGGCCCGGAGATGATGGAGAAATTTAAAGAACAGGCGGCCCGCTTTGATACAGACATCCGGTACGAGACCATCACCAAAGTGGATTTTTCCGGAGAGATCAAGAAGGTCTGGTCAGAAACCGGTCATGAGATACACGCCGATACGGTCATCATAGCAACTGGTGCTTCTGCCAAATGGCTCGGACTGGAGTCGGAGCAGCGCTTGATGAACCAGGGCGTATCCGCCTGCGCCGTCTGTGACGGCTTCTTCTTCAAAGGACTGGAAGTCGCCGTCGTCGGCGGGGGCGACACCGCCGCCGAAGAAGCGCTCTATCTGTCCAAGATCTGCCCCAAAGTGCACATGCTCGTCCGCCGCGATCAAATGCGCGCCTCTAAAATCATGCAGGAGCGTGTCAAAAGCACCGAAAACATCATCATCCACTGGAACACGGAGACCGAAGAAGTCCTCGGCAAAGACGAGGTCGAAGGCGTCCGTGTCGTCAACAATAAAACCGGTGAAAAGACCGTCCTGCCTGTCAAGGCATTTTTTGTGGCCATCGGCCACAAACCCAACACGGAGTTTTTGGACGGGGCACTCGAAACCGACAGCGCCGGCTACATCATCGTCCAGCCTGGCACGGCCAAGACTTCTGTCGAAGGTGTATTTGCCGGCGGAGATGTCCAGGACAAAGTCTATCGCCAGGCGGTCACTGCTGCCGGCACCGGCTGCATGGCAGCACTGGAAGCGGAGCGCTATCTCACCGAAAAAGGACTCGCTTAGGTCAAAGTAACTGCTTGGGTACCCGCTGTTTTTGCCCTGATGCTACCAAGTACCCTGGACCATTGACCTTGGACCATCAAACAGTAAGTGCGGGGCCGCAAAACCGTCCCGCACTTACTTGCCCAAAAGGCGGGGCAAGTAGCGCTCATCATGTTAAAAGCAGAAGCGGGAAGGGGTCAAGCCCAAATCAAGTAAAGCAAGTAAGTGCGGGGCCGTTTTTTGCCGGAGTCTTTGGAGTAAGCTCAACAGTTATATTTGAGCCCGCGCACCCGCAGGCCTATTGTCGCAGCCCTGCTGCCAACGCCGTGTCGCCAACCGCTCCCCGCCCTTAAGGCGGGGAAAACTTTTCTTAATATGTCCGGTGTGGAGATATGAGCCGGGGGAATAATATACCATCCCTTCCATACGGCTGCTTCGGTTTGTGTAACTTTGTGGGGTTCAACTCTGCTGCCCAATGCGTACCTGGTACCAGATATCCTCGGGACATCAGTGGCTGTGGCTCATCATCCTGACGAGCCTGGGCCTTGCCATGCGTCCCGCCCCCCCGAAAAAGCGGACGGAGTGCCCCGTCAGTTTTATCCGGCAAGAATTGGTGGATACTTCGTCCATCTATGCACCGTATGCATTGATGCGCTTTGGCAATTTTGACTTCTCGTATTTGGACAAAGAGAACAGCGAAAACCGGAACCTGGATGAGTGGCTCAGCCGCTATCCCGACTGTGATATTGACAGACGGGACATTTACCAGGTCATCTATAAATCCAGCGAGGAGGATTTGGAAGAGTGGCGGGCCGCTACGGTCAATCCCAATATGCCGTTGCCACGTAACTTACACAATAACACATTTGCGGAAGCCAATGTATTGTCGGGCTGCACCGATGTAGCGGACTACATTATTTTTGCGAGGAAGTGTGAGCCGCTGGTGATCGCCCCCCAAAAGTTGTGGCGCAAAAACCAATTTGATATTGAGGCGGCCCGGGAGTTGATGAAGGAAGGCGGGCGACTGTTTAAAAAGACAGATTCACACTTTCTGCGCTTGCGCATCGCCTATCAGGTGATCCGGCTGGCGCACTATGCCCGTGAGTACCGGAAGGTATTGGAGCTGTACGATTACTTTTTGCCGAAAATTGACAAGATCGAATCCATTATATACTGGTGGATTCTGGCTCACAAGGCGGGCGCTGAGTACCGGCTGGGCAAAAAGACGCTTGCCGCCTACCACTTCGCTCAGGTCTTTCAACACAGCCCTGCCAAGCGCAGAAGTGCGTTTGAGAGTTTCCGCATTGAGAATAACCAACAATGGAACGATGTGCTCCTGATGTGCAAATCAAAGATGGAGCGCGCCGGCCTGTATGCGATGCGGGCAGCAATGCCCAGGAGCCGCATCATTGATGAGATGGAGCAAATCTACAAGCTGGTGCCCGATCATTCTTCGTTGGAACCACTGCTGTTGCGTCTGCTTCGCCAACTGGAACCGGCATTCCTGCCTTCCGATTCCAATCAGACGCTGCAGGGCTTTCCACCAACGCGTGCCCAACGCGCACAGCTTAAGCGGCTCAAATCATTGGTCACGAAGGTGATACGGGATGGCAAAGGTCGTCATCCGGAGGTATGGAAAATTGCCAAGGCCTATATCTTGTTATTGGAAAACAACTGGCCGCAGGCGGAGATGGCTTTTGGCGAGATTAAGACCAACAATCCGAAGCTCCGCCGTACCATTGCGCGCTTTAAGACGCTGATGGCCATAGAGAGGCTGGACTATGTAACGGCGGACAGCCCGCAAGATCTGATCACACAGGTAGAAAGTGCCGTCTTCAATATAATCACCGGAGATGCGGCATACAAAAGGGACAAGATGCTCCATAAGTTTTTGAAAGACAAGATGTATCGCTTTTATATGGCGCACGATGCGCCCGGCAAGGCGGTGCTTTTTAAGTACGACAAGAAGTACCTGACCTATATCCATGACCATAAGGTGTTGGACGATATCATCAAAACCTGTGAAGACGAGCACCCGACCCGTCTCGAGACGGCGTTGATCACCCGCAAGGACAATACGACCATTCTCAATGAAGTGCTCGAAATCCAGGGGACACTCTACCTGGCGGAAGGCAATTTGCCGGCCGCCAAGGAAATATTGAACAGGATTCCGCGCTCGTTCAGAAGCAAAAAGAAATACGCCCCATTTGGGGAGACCATACAGGATTGTATCCAATGCCCCAATTTGGGCATCCACTCCGCATCCGAATGCGACACGTGCCCCAGACAAGATTCCACCGCTTTTATCAAACAGGATCTCATCGAGCAATTGGAAAAATTCGAATATCGAGCCATGGCGGATCCGGAGAAAGGCCCCAAGTATTTCAACTTGCTCGGTACCGCCTGGTACAATATGTCCTATTTTGGTTACAGCTGGAATGCTACCGACTACCATCGGGGGGGAAATAACTGGTACTACAGTCCCAACATGGTATTTCCTGATTCTATCTCACCTTTCGGCAACAAGGAAAACCAGGACTTGTCGAAGGCAAAATATTACTTTTCCAAGGCACTCACTCTCGCCAAAGACAAGGAGGACCAGGCCCGTGCCGCTTTTGGTCTGGCCCGAATTGACCAGAAAGAGTACTTCGTAAGCCCGGAATGCACTTATACATACGATTCGACTACCAATCGCATTCCCAAACTGCCCTCGAAAAGGATGACCTTTTACAATATTCTATTTCGTGACTACCATGACACGGAGTTTTTTCGACAAGTGATCGCCGAGTGCAAATACATTGAGTTTTATCTCCACGGCAAATCATCTCAATAACTTAACGATGTCACATTTATTCAGAAATCTCAGCGACAAAAGGACCAACCGCCCCGCAAACAGACGAATAACCATCGCTCTGGCGATAATATTTCTAAGCTTTGTCGTGGTCAGCCTTGATATGAGCGCTTATAAACACGCTGTGCGGGGAGGTGAGCCGGGAGGGTACTATGCCTATCTGCCGGCCTATTTTGTGCACCACGATTTTGAGTTCATCCGCCAAATCATGGGGAAGGGCCCAGATTTCAGCGGTCCGCAGACCGGCAAGTTTGTCAATAAGTACACGTGCGGCATCGCGTTGATGCAGTTGCCGTTTTTCGGTATGGGGCATCTGGCGGCACGTCTGACAGGGCAAGCACAAGACGGATACAGCCCGCCCTATATTCTCGCGCTGCTACTTGGTATTTGGTTTTACGTCATGGCCGGCCTGTATTTGCTCGCCAGGGTACTCCGGCGATACTACGATGAGACGACGACGATCATCACTTTGTTTTTGATTGCTTTGGGCACCAACTTGTTTTATTTCACGGTGCTCAACAATCAGATGGCGCACGGGTATTTGTTTTTTTTGTACGCGGCGCTCATTTATTTGACAGATAGTTTTTACCGGGCAGAAACGGTTGGGGCGGCAGCCGGCATCGGGCTGGTGGGCGGGCTGCTTGCGTTAATCCGCCCCGTGGATATTCTGGCCCTGATCATACCCGTTTTTTACGGGATCCGGAGCGCCGGCGACTTGCGGGAGCGATGGCATTTTTGGGTCTCGCACAAGTGGAAGATTTTACTGGTGCTGGTATTGTTTTGCTTGCCGATCATCCCACAGCTGCTCTATTGGCACGAGCGCACGGGCCATTGGTTGTACTATTCGTACCGGAAAGAGGGATTTGATTTTTTGCATCCACACGTTTGGCAGGGTATCACGGATAGCAAAAACGGCTGGCTGCGCTATACGCCCGTGATGATTTTTGCGCTTATTGGCATTTGGTTTCTGCGCAGGCGGCGGGAGTGGTTTTTGCCCATTCTGTTGTTTTTACCGGTGTACATGTACGTCGTCTATAGCTGGCACAATTGGTTTTATATCAATTCCTTCGGATCACGTCCCATGGTGGGCCCGTATGCTTTACTGGCCATTCCGCTGGCGGCCTTCGTGCAGTGGACCGAACGGGGAGCTGTACGGGAGCCGGTTTCTCATTTGGTGTATGTCTTTTTCATTTTACTGAACGCATTCCAGACGTATCAGGAGCATTGGGGAATCTCGCGCACCGAATATGCCAGCAGCGCCTATTATTGGAAGATTTTCGGCAAAACCAAGATGGATTATTCGATGCTTTCCAGCTATGAGTCAAATATTTACCAGCCGCGGACGGGTATTTGCCATGACACATTGGTAAAGATGCGATTCGATGATACCACGGCCACGGGTACGGTGACGAGCCGTTTCCACAGTGCTCCGGCATCGCTACGCCTCAATAATGACAACTCACTGCTATCTGTCCTGTCCGGCACACCGGCTCAAACAGGACTAAAGCCGGGTCAGTATATCAAGCTCACGGCTTGGTGCCTGGCAGAACAGGCCCCGCCTTCCTGGTGGGAGAATGCGGTCTTTGTCTTTTCCATTGAACGTCCGGGCGAAGCCAAGCCGGTGCACTTTAACCAAATGTGGATAAACAACAAGATTAATGCCTTCAAACAAGGATTTAGCCTTTGGTCCAACATCACAGGTGAGTGGGGGAAAGTGTTTTGTTATTATCGGGTGCCCAAAGACATCCGGCCCGATGACAAAATCCATATACAGATAAGCAATCCCTATCGCCACAGCCTGCTGGTAGATGATGTCCATTTGGAGGCATGTGACCGCGTGTATTGGTGAGTGGCATTGGCGGATAATTGTACTTGCCCGTCGCATCTCGCACGCGCCCAAAGGGTGCGTCCTTTTTTCCTTTTCCAATTGGTGTGTGGCCGGCAAGAATCAGCTGCGTCAATAAGACGTTGTGACATCCTCATCCACGACGATGATAAAGTCGGCGATGCCGACATTTTCCTCGTCCAGTTTTTTCAATTGATTTTGGGTGACGAGGCTGACAGTCCGGTAATTCAGATCCGGATGGAGGCGCTTGAGATACCAGATGATGCCTTCGTCATTGTTGGTATGGTAGGAACCGTTGAAATGGAAGAAAAGCTTGCCGGCTTCCATGTTTTGGGAGATGAAGTGGGCCATCGTGGCGTCCTTTATGGCCTGTGCCTTGGGTAGGTTGGCGCCACTGTGGCTGCCCATCATTTCCAACATGGCCTTGTAGGAGGGCAAGTCGGGGTCATAGTCCACCGGTAGGGGAGCTACCCAGGATTTTTCCTTTGCCGACAGGCT
>JALVEF010000057.1 GCA_027031185.1 Saprospiraceae bacterium | reverse complement strand
CATTTTTGTTCCTGTTGAAGCAAAAATTTTCGATGCGTAGCAGCGCTACGTGAGAAAAATTTTTGCAAAAACAGGGGCAAAAAGGGCATTTTAGCACAAAAACAGCGGGGGCCTAAACAGTTACCTTTTTTTATTGAGTACGCCCCTCGCGGGGCGTATGGGATTTCGTCGTGAGCGTATTCCGAAAATTCCGGTCTGTCGCTTCCCCGGTTCTTCGATTCCTCGATTTCTCAATTCCCCGATTCTTCAATTAAACAAAAACGCCAGACGGAAGCAAATTGCTTTACCCGGGTTAATTGCCGGTAGAAAAGCAAAAAATACAGGTAACTGTTTAGGTGCTCCTGTTTTTAGGGATAAAATAGGCATTTTTGTGCCTACCGAAGCTAAAATTTTCGATGTGTAGCAGCGCTACATGAGAAAATTTTGGCAAAGGTAGGTGCAAAAAGGGCATTTTAGCACAAAAACAGCGGGTACCTAAACAGTTACAAATACAGGAGCGGCAAAGCAAAGCAAATGAAAAAATGCCTGTTTTGCCGGTGGGCGCCGGCAAAACATTCATTGCCAAACTTCTGTCGGCTTTAGCCGACAAAATGAGCCCCCAAAAGCCTCAGTCAATCTTGCCGGCGGCTTCAGCCGCCGGGTAGAGAAGCCAAAAATACAGGGGCTTTAGCCCCGACTTCCCGGCCATGAATGGGCTGAAGCCCCGATTAGTTTTGCTCTTTCTATCCGTCAGCTAAAGCTGACGGCAAAGCAAAAGAAAGCAAGGCAAAACAAAACGGACTTTCCCCTTTCAATGCGGAACGTATATCACAACAAACCTCAAAAGATTAAACCATACCTTCCCGCCAGGAGCATGAAAACTATTTTTAATTTTTAATTTTTCATTTTTAATTAATCATCTGTGTTGCCAGCCACTTGCGCGCTTCTTCCAGGCTCATCCCCTTGCGTCGGGCGTAGTCTTCGACCTGGTCATCCAGGATCTTGCCCACCCCGAAGTAGCGCGCTTGCGGATGCGCAAAGTACCAGCCGCTCACCGAAGCCGCCGGATACATCGCATAGCTCTCCGTCAGCCGGATACCCGTCCGCGCCGTCACATCCAACAATGCAAACAACTTGGCCTTTTCGGTGTGCTCCGGACACGCCGGATAACCCGGCGCCGGCCGGATGCCGCGGTATTTCTCGCGGATGAGGTCTTCATTGCCCAGCGCCTCGTCCGGCGCATATCCCCAGAACTCGCGACGCACCCGTGCGTGCATCAATTCCGCAAATGCCTCCGCCAAGCGGTCCGCCAGCGCCTTCAGCAGGATCGCCGAGTAGTCGTCATGTGCGTCCTCAAAACGCTTGACATGGGCTTCGATGCCGATGCCCGCCGTCACCGCAAACGCGCCGATGTAGTCGCGCTTGCCCTCACTCTCCGGGAGGATATAGTCCGCCAGACAGCGGTTCGGAATTCCTGTCGCCTTTTTCAGTTGCTGGCGCAAGTGGCACAGCGTCGCCAGATGCCGCCCCCCGGCATCATAGACAGCGATGTCATCCGCCCCGTTGGAATTCGCACCGAACAAACCGATGACGGCCCTGGCCGTCAACCATTTTTCAGAAATAATTTGATCCAGCATGCGGCGACCATCCTCGTACAATTGGGTGGCTTGTTCGCCTACCACGGGATCTTCCAGGATAGCGGGAAATTTGCCGGCCAACTGCCAACTCGAGAAGAAGGGCGTCCAGTCTATGTATGCCGCGATGTCTTCCAGCGGGTAGTCGTCAAAGGAGTGAATCCCCGGCCGGACGGGCACGGGCGGTTCGTAAGTATTCCAGTCAAGCCGCAGCTTATTGGCGCGGGCCTGTGCCAAGGGCAGATATTCCCGCCGCTGCTTACGTGCGGCGCGCGCCGCACGTAAGCGCGCATAGTCTTCCTCCACCTGCCTGACGAAGGCGGGACGCGTCTCGCTGAGCAAAGCACCGGCGATGGTCACCGAGACCGACGCATCGAGCGCGTGCACGACCGGGCCCCGGTATTCGGGTGCGATTTTGACGGCCGTATGCAGCTTTGACGTCGTGGCGCCTCCTACCAGTAGCGGAATATCCATGCCCGTCCGCTCCATTTCCTTGGCGATGTGGACCATCTCCTCCAGCGACGGAGTGATCAAGCCGCTCAGACCGATGATATCCACGCCCTCCTCGCGAGCCACACTCAATATCTTGTCCGAAGGCACCATCACGCCCAGGTCAATGATGTGGTAATTGTTGCAGCCCAATACCACACCCACGATATTCTTGCCGATGTCGTGGACATCGCCCTTGACCGTAGCGAGCAGGATTTTGCCCTTGGGGCGGCTGCCCGCCTGATGGCGCTGTGCTTCGATGTGCGGTGTCAGCCACGCCACGGCCTGCTTCATCACGCGCGCACTCTTGACGACCTGGGGCAAAAACATCTTGCCGGCGCCAAACAAGTCGCCCACCACGCGCATGCCATCCATCAGCGGCCCCTCGATCACGCGAAGCGGATCCCGGTACTTGTGAAAGGCCTCCTCGGTGTCCGCGATGATGTACTCCGTAATTCCCTTGACGAGTGCATGAGCCAACCGCTCCTCCACCGGCTTTTGGCGCCAGGACAGATCCCGCTCCCGTTTATTTCTCTTCCCTTTATACGTCTCGGCCAGCTCCACCAGCCGCTCTGTCGCATCCGGCCGGCGGTCAAACAAGACGTCTTCGACGCGCTCCAGCAGTTCCTTGTCAATGGCCTCATACACTTCGATCATACCCGCATTGACGATGCCCATGTCCATCCCCGCCTGTATGGCATGGTACAGGAAGGCCGCATGCATCGCCTCCCGCACGGCATTGTTGCCACGAAACGAAAACGAGACGTTGGAAACCCCGCCGCTGACACGCGTCAGCGGCAATCTTTTTTTAATAATACGCGTCGCCTCGATAAAGTTGATCGCATACCGGTTGTGTCCCCGGATACCCGTGCCCACTGCAAAGATGTTGGGATCGAAGATGATATCCTGTGGCTTGATACCTGCCTTTTCAGTCAGCAAGCGGTACGCGCGGAGAGAGATTTCGACCTTGCGGTCGATGGTATCAGCCTGTCCCTTTTCGTCAAACGCCATCACGATCATCGCGGCACCGTAGCGTTTGATGCGGCGGGCCTTTTCGATAAAAGCCGCTTCGCCTTCTTTGAGTGAGATGGAGTTGACGATGCCCTTGCCTTGCAGACACTTCAAGCCGGCTTCGATGACAGAGAATTTGGACGAGTCCAGCATGACCGGCACGCGGGCGATGTCCGGTTCGGCGGCGACCAGGCGGAGAAAGCGCGTCATGGCTGCTTCGGAATCCAGCATCGCCTCGTCCATGTTGACGTCAATGATCTGGGCGCCGTTTTCCACTTGCTGCCGTGCCACGGCGAGCGCCTCTTCATACTTTTCCTCGCGGATCAGCCGGGCAAACTTCCGGGAACCTGTGACATTGGTGCGTTCCCCCACATTGACGAAATTGATATCCTTGGTAAATATCAAAGGCTCCAGGCCGCTGAGCATCGTCTCCTGCCGCGGGGCCGGTGGGACCCGCGGCGGGAGACCGTCACAGGCTTCGGCCATCAGGCGGATGTGGTCGGGCGTGGTGCCGCAGCAGCCGCCGACGATATTGACAAACCGGTTGGCGACAAAGTCGCGGATATAGCGGCGCATCTCCTCCGGTCCCTGGTCATACTCGCCAAGTTCATTGGGCAGGCCGGCGTTGGGATAAGCGCTGACCAGACCGGGATGCAAGGCGGACAAGGTCTCAATGTGGGGGCGCATCTCTTTGGCCCCCAGGGCGCAGTTGAGCCCGACACAAAAGAGATCAAAGTGGCTGATCGAAATCCAAAAGGCCTCCACGGTCTGGCCCGACAACGTGCGGCCGCTGGCATCGGTAATGGTACCGGACACCATCACCGGCCATTGCGCCCCGCGTTCCTCAAACAGCCTGTCAATGGCAAAGAGTGCCGCCTTGGCATTGAGCGTGTCAAAGACCGTCTCTATCAAGAGAATATCCACTCCGCCGTCCAGCAGCCCGCGCGCCTGTTCATAGTAGGCTGCCACCAATTCGTCAAAGCTGATGCTCCGCGCCCCCGGGTCATTGACATCCGGTGAGAGTGAAGCGGTCTTGTTGGTGGGTCCCATAGAACCGGCGACAAAGCGGGGACGCGCCGGTGTCCGGCGCGTGAAGTCATCAGCGGCCCGCCGCGCGATTTGCGCGGCGGCCACATTCAGCTCATACGCCAGCGACTCCAGGCCATAGTCCGCCTGCGCGATGGATGTGCTGCTAAACGTATTGGTTTCGATGATATCGGCGCCGGCATCCAGATACGCGCGATGGATGGCCTCGATGACATCGGGTCTGGTCAGCGAGAGCAGGTCGTTATTGCCCGTCAGGTCATGCGCGTGATCGGCAAAGCGGGTGCCACGGAAGTCCTTTTCCGTCAGCCGGTAGCGCTGAATCATGGTGCCCATGGCACCGTCCAGCACCAGGATGCGCGTGCGCGCCAGTTCCAGCAGGCGGTCGTAGTTCTCTGTCTTCTTTCGGCTCATTGCAAAACAATAAGGCAGGGGCGGAGTCTGTCCGCCCCTGCTCCTATCAACGCCTGCATCCATCATTCGTTCATTGGACAGCCCTCGCCGCTTTGGCAGCCGGCCGGCCGAGCCATGCGCGGGCCTGCCTGTAGCGGCATTCCGGGCAAGCAAGCGCGGCAAATCCAACGCGCAAGCGTTCAACAACGCAGTATGAGTCCACTCTGAAAAATACGTTGCGTGAGTGGGTGACAAATTTTTTTTCTTCCCGGCTTTTTGTGATTGAGAAATCGAAGAATTGAAGAATCGAAGAACCGTCCCGCACTTACTTGCCTTTGGCGCGGGGCAAGTGGCATTCATCACAATAAAAGCCCACGCGGAAGGACCAAAGCTTAATTCCCGCAAAGCTAGTCCCCCACGCACTTACCCTTGATGTGCAACCATGCCCCCTGGACCATTGACCTTGTACCCTGGACCATCAAACAGCACGTGAGCGCAGGAAATTCAACGGCCCGAAGGGCCACTTCAACACGCCCCGGCAGGGGCGTATTCAACGCGAAGCATTCAACCGCGTCAGCGGTTCGACGGCGCTCACCGTAAACGATTTCAACGTCCCGCACTTACTTGCCCTTGGCGCGGGGCAAGTGGCATTCATCACAATAAAAGCCCACGCG
>JALVEF010000056.1 GCA_027031185.1 Saprospiraceae bacterium | reverse complement strand
CCACAAAAAAACTTGCACCTTATCCCAAAACGCCCCACCTTTGCACTTACCCAAATGGGTAAATTATGAAAGAAGCGACCAAAACCATCATTCTCGATACCGCGCGCAAGGTCTTTGCCGAAAAGGGCTTTGCCGGCACGCGCATGCGTGAAATAGCAGAGCGCGCCGGCATCAACAAAGGCCTGCTCCACTACTACTTCAAGACAAAAAAAGCCCTGTTCAATGCCGCTTTCTTTGAAGTATTTGACACCGTCGCACCCCAACTGGATGAGATCTTCGCCGAAAAGGATATGGATGTGCTGACCAAATTTGACCGCTTTGTGGACCACTATATGGAGGCACTGATCCGCCACCCCGGGTATGTGGCCCACGTGTTGTGTGAGTTGCATGCCAATCCGAACTCCTTTGTCGAAGCCCTCGTCCGCCAAAAAGACCTGCCCAATCCCAAGCCTTTCCTTGCCCAAATGCGCCGCGAAGCCAAGGCGGGAAAAATAAAAAATACCGACCCCGTCCAATTGCTCATCAGTGTCATCTCGCTGTGCGCATTTCCTTTCGTCGCACGGCCTTTGATGCAGCACATATTCGACGCCAAACCCGAAAAATTCGACGCCATCCTGCGGGCACGAAAAAAGTGGGTCAAACAATTTGTGCGCGAAGCGCTGCTGCCTTAATTTTTTTGTAGCTGTTTAGGCTCCCGCCGTTTTTGTGCTAAAAACAGGAGCTCCCAAACAGTTACATTTTTTTTAACCCGAAAAAAATTACCCAAATGGTCAAACGCCATATCATCCTAATCGCCATCTCCGCGGCGCTGACCGCTACCCGGGCCGCCGCACAGGAGCACGTCAGCCTGGCCACCTGCATTGAGCTGGCGACCCGACACAACCAACTATCCTCGACAGACAGCCTCTACGCCCGTATTCAGCGCACCAATAACGACCTGGCCCGACTAGCCAAAAAGCCCCGGCTGTCCGTCGAAGCCGAAGCCTCGATCCAGTCCGAAGCACTCAAACTGGAAATTCCCATCCCCATGCATCCCGTCTCGCGCGAACTGCCCCTGTATCGCGCCAAGGCCTACGGCCAGCTCCTGTATCCCATCCTGGACGGCGACCTGCCGGCAGCCCGCGCCGAAGTCCAAAACCGCGAGGCCGACATCCGCTACCGGCAGGACCGCGTCAAACTGTACGACATCAAGTCCCGCATCACCGAACTGGTATTTGGCCTACACCTGCTCGATGCCAAACGGAAACTGCTCGAGTCCACACGCGATATCCTCGAACGCAAACTCTACCAGGTACAAAAGGCCCGCCAGGGCGGTGTGGCCACCGCCCTGGATGTCCACCGCATCGAGGCCAAAATATTGGAATTGAATAATCAAATCGCCTCCATCCAAACCGAAAAAGCGGGCACCGTCGCTCTCATCAACACCCTGACCGGCGCCCACTTCTCCACCCAAACGGTCTTTGACACCAACTTGCCCGATGGCGCCGAACGCCCCGAATACGCCCTGTTCGATGCCACCCAAAAAAAGCTGGAAGCCACCAAAAAAGTGGCACAGGCAGAAAAGAAAGTCAAGCTGTCTGCCTTCGTACAGGCCGGCGCCGGTGTCCCCAATCCGCTCAACTTCTTCGACGATGGCATCAGCCCCTACGCCATCGGCGGACTCAAACTCTCCTGGCCCATCACCGACTGGGGGCGCAGCGACAAAATCGCCGCGCAAGTGGATATCCAAAAACAAATCGTCGAAGCCCAAAAGCAGGCTTTCACCCTTCAACTACATGCGGCGGAACGCCGCATAAACTCACAAATAAATAAAATAAAAAAAGAGTTGGAAGGGGACCGCGCCGCTCTCGCGCTCCAACAACAAATCGTCAAAGACGTCAACAGCCGCTTCCGCAACGGCGTCGCCACCTCGCTCGACTACCTGACCGAAGTCAACAAGGAGACGCGCATCCGCCTGCGCATCGCCACCAAAGAAACACAAATCCAATTCCTGAAAGCCCAACGGGCCATTCAGGAAGGCATCTGATCACATCCGACCAAAAACAGTTTGAAAATGAATAAACTCATCACGCTCTCTCTTCTCGCCATCCTCTTTGCGGCCTGTCATAAAAACGCGCCCAAAGCCGATGCCTACGGCAATTTTGAAGCCGATGAATGGCTCGTCTATCCCGAAGTACAGGGCAAGCTCATCCGTTTTGACGCCGACGAAGGCGACCGCCTTCGCGCCGGCCAGGTCATCGGCCGTGTGGATACCTCGGCCATGGCCTTGCAGCGCGACCAACTGAAAGCATCCATCGCCGCCATCTACGCCAAAAAGCAAACCGCCGGACCCGACATCGCCCTGCTCCAAAAGCGCATTGACGTCCTCCTGTTTGAAAAACAACGCGTCTCCCGATTGCTCGCCGACAGCGTGGCCACCCAAAAGCAACTCGACGACATCAACAACCGCCTGGCCGTACTCCAACAACAAATCCAAACCGCCAAGCAAAAAGTCGAAATCGCCAACCGCGGCATCTTCGCACAGGTCAATCCGCTGCGCAAGCAAATCGCCATCATCAATGACCGCATCCGCCGGGCCCGCATTACCGCACCTGCCGATGGCGTTGTCACGCAGAGCTTTGTCAACGGCGGCGAAGTCGTCACACCCCTAATCCCGCTCCTAAAGCTGGCCCGTATGGATACGCTCTACCTGCGCGCCTACTTCTCCGGCGATGCCTATGCTGCCCTCAAGCTCAACCAACCGGTGCGTGTCCGGGTGGACCCCGGCCGCGACCTGGACGGACGTGTCGTCTGGATCGCTCAAGAAGCCGAGTTCACCCCCAAAATCGTACAGACCAAAGAGGAGCGCACCCACCTGGTCTATGCCGCCAAGATCGCCGTACCCAACGACGGTTCCATCAAAATCGGCATGCCCGGCGAAGTGTGGATGAATATCGAACAAAAGGACGATACCAAATGAAGCCGACAGCCACAACGAATCAACCGGATGCCGCCATTGCCGTCGAAAACCTGACCAAGCGCTATGGCGACACCGTCGCACTGGACGGCATCAGCTTCCGCGTGCAGCGGAATGAACTCTTTGGCATCATCGGCCCGGACGGCGGTGGCAAGACCACGCTTTTTCGCATCCTGACCAGCCTGCTCCGGCCCGGCAGCGGGCGCGCACGCACCTACGGGCTGGACGTCGTCACCGACTACAAGCGCATCAGACAAATCATCGGCTACATGCCCGGCCGCTTCTCCCTGTATCAGGACCTGACCGTGGAGGAAAATCTCGCCTTTTTTGCCTCCATTTTCGGCGCCGATGTGAACCAAAACTACGACTTGATTGCCCCCATCTATGACCACATCAAGCCCTTTGCCAAGCGCCGCGCCGGCGACCTGTCTGGCGGCATGAAGCAAAAACTCGCGCTGTCCTGCGCACTCATCCACCGACCCAAAATCCTGTTTCTCGATGAGCCGACCACCGGTATTGACGCCGTCTCCCGCACCGAACTGTGGCAGATGCTCCGCAGCCTCGGCCCCAAAGGCGTCACCGTCGTCGTCTCCACGCCCTATATGGACGAAGCCCTCTTGTGCGACCGCGTCTTGCTCCTCCAGGACGGCCGTATCCTGGACACCGACACGCCGGAGGCCATCATCGCGCACTTCGACAAGCATCTCATCGCTGTCGAAACCGAGGACAACAAGCGCGCCCTTCGCGACCTGCGCGACCTGGACCCGGCATTCAACGTACAGACCTTCGGCTACGAAATCCACGTCTCCTCCGAACGGGCCCTGGAACGCGCCGACATAGAAAAGTTTTTGAGGGGACGCGGCTATCGCCGCGTAAGGGTGGACGACATCGTGCCCACCATTGAAGACTGCTTTATCGAACTGATGCAAAAGGAAAAAGAACATGTCTCCTGATCACATTATCTTCGTGGACGGCCTGACCAAGTACTTCGGCACTTTTTGCGCCGTGGACAATATCTGCTTCCACATCAAAAAGGGTGAGATATTCGGCTTCCTCGGCGCCAACGGGGCCGGCAAGACCACCGGAATCAAAATGCTCACCGGCCTGCTCAAGCCCACGAGTGGCACCGCTCGTGTGGCCGGCTTTGATGTCTTCACCGACAGTGAACAAATCAAGAAGAACATCGGCTACATGAGCCAAAAGTTTTCGCTATACGATGACCTGACCGTCATCGAAAACATCCGCTTCTACGCCGGCGTCTATGGGCTATCTCGTCGCCAGATCAAACACAAGGCAGACGCGCTTATCGCGCGTCTGGGCCTCGAGCACGTCCGCCACAGTCTCACCCGCGACCTGCCGCTGGGATGGAAACAAAAGCTGGCCTTCTCCATTGCCATCATTCACGAGCCCAAAGTCGTCTTTCTCGACGAACCGACCGGCGGCGTGGATCCCATCACACGCCGGCAATTTTGGGAGATGATCTTTGATGCCGCCCGCTCCGGCATCACCATCCTGGTCACGACTCACTACATGGACGAAGCCGAGTACTGCGACCGCGTCTCCATCATGGTGGACGGCAAGATCGTCGCGCTGGGTACACCCAGGGAGCTCAAAGAGAAATACGGCCAACCGGACATGAACCGCATTTTCTTAAAACTGGCACGAGGATGAGAAAGGTATTTTTTGCATTCGTAAAGAAGGAAGTCAAGCACATTTTACGAGACCGGCAAACCTTGCTGATTCTGATCGGCATGCCCATTATTTTGGTCATCCTCTTTGGCTTTGCCGTCAAAAACGAAATCAACAACGCCCAAATCGCCGTCGTGGATCTGTCGCGGGACCACCTGACGCGCCAACTGACCGACAAGATGGCGGCTTCCGGCTATTTCACTGTCACTGCACGGCCTGCTACCGCGGACGGCATTCACCGGATATTCCGCAAGGGCAAGGCCAAGATGGCCGTCGTGTTTGCTCCCAACTTCGCCCGCAAACTCACACGCGACGGACGGGCACAAGTACAGCTCATCGCCGATGCCTCCGACCCCAACACGGCCAATATGCTCATCAACTATGCGCGGGCGATCATCCTGGACTTTCAGCGCAGTCTGGCTCCTGCCGCCACTATGCCGTACCGCATCGAAATGGAGACGCGCATGCTCTACAACCCCGGGCTCAAAAGTGTCGTCTATTTCGTCCCCGGCATCATGACCATCGTCCTGATGCTCATATCGGCGATGATGACCTCCATCACGATTGCGCGCGAAAAGGAGAC
>JALVEF010000055.1 GCA_027031185.1 Saprospiraceae bacterium | reverse complement strand
ATCCCTAAAAACAGGAGCACCTAAACAGTTACACTTTTGGAATGTTGCTACTCGTCTTTGTCGCGATCGCGTTTGCTCCACCATCAGGTAGTAGTTGCCTTTCGGCAGGCGGCGGACGTCCAGATATAAAAGTCCCGAATCTATTTGTTGTCCATACACCGGTTGGCCGGCTGCATTGAAGATGCACAACAGGTCAGCCTGAAAATCGCCCAAGTTGATCATCAGCCTGCCCGCAACGGGATTGGGCGCCAGCCGGATGGACCCGCCCGACGCATCACTAATGGCGACCAGGACGGAGACGGAATAGTTTCTAATCAGACTATCACAGCCGAATTGGCCGTATTCGACTACCGAAAACGTCGTATCGTGCGCTATCACGACGCCCTGCACCGTATCACCGGCCATGACTTCGACAGCGGTATCCACTGTCACCGGCGGCGGGGCAATGGTCACTTTAAGGACCGTGTCCGGGGCACATGGCTCCGGTTTCTCTTTGATATATGTCCCACTCTCATAATAGGTCTTGTCGCCGATGGTTAGCGAATCACAAGCGGTATATGTCTCTACCGGATCGTCCGGCGATTCAGAGAAGAAGTAGTCACTCGCCCAGAAAATATCCAAATCATCGTCTTTTCCGGCACCAAAAAACACCTTGGAGTCAACAGAGTCATAGACAATACCTCCTATCCTTGGGGTCTCGTCAAAGCCAAAGTCCAGTTCCGTGATGCTATCCAATCCCGATATCCGGAAGATATGGTATTTGTTCGCAACAAGGAAGCCGTCCTTAAAGTCAAAAAAGTAAGCACCATCGTACGGCACAAACAGTGGTTTTACGACATCTGGCGCCGCTGTAATATCCGAATACAGGTACAGGCTATCAAAGAAAAACAAAAAGTGATTGTCTTTCGAAGCGACGATAGGAAGCACCTGTGCCGTGTCGAAAAATGGCGAAGGCAATCCAAAATCTTCCCAGCTTTGTCCCCGATCCAGAGAATAATACACCCGGGGCACAAGATGATTGTTTTCCCATTGGCTGGTGCCCAATACCATCGTATCCCCAACCGCCGCCATGATATAGCCCAAAGAGGGCTGGGTCGGCGCGTACGAAGTCGTCCAGGTCTCTCCCAAATCATCGGAATAATAGAGCGAGTCTTGCGTCAGGTAAAATATATTCTTATCTCTATATAAGGCCTTTCCAAAATGCGGAATCAAAGTATCCCACTCAGCCGTTGACGAATTATACTTGCACAAGCCATGATAATCCGAATGAAACACCTCATCGTGAAAAACGACCGCTTTGTGCTTTAACAAGAAGGGTTTATCCAGACAAATCTCAAATGCTCCGCCACAAAGATGCTTATAGAGGGATAGGGAATACACATTTTTGGCATAAATCGTATCCTTGTAAGACATCAAGGCTACATATTTGTGACCATTGACGCCCTCCGTAAAAATAGTATCCCAGCTTTGACCATTATCTACGGAGCGCAACAAAAAGTCCGGCCGGTGTGACTGGGCGGCCCAAAATACACCGTCCGCATAAAAGACCCGGCTGTCTCTTATTTGGGGGATTTCAGTAAAATTCGTGAAGTCATCACTAAAATAGACATTGCCTTCTTCATCAAAAATAATATGGATGCCATTACGGAGAATATATCCATCAATGGGCGCAGGTAGGTTTACGGTGTCGGTCACCCAAGTGTCTCCCCGATCAGTAGTATGGTAAGTTCTTCCATCCCTTAATACTACATAAAAAGCGGAGTCGGTGGATGCATACCACGTACTGTAATTGCCCAGATTCGGCACAAAGGGCGTGGGCTTGGCGCCCGTTTTAACGAACGTCGAATCGTCATAAAAATAGAGCGAATCTGCTATTGTTGCCACATATTGATCGCCCCAGTGCGCATAATAATCCGAAAAATTGGGAAGGCTGTCTATGGTCCCATCCGGATGGACGACTATGGTTAATTTAAACCCCGTATCCACCGTTTGCCAAAGCGTCTTATTATAATAGTGATATTCGATGGGCACCATTACCGATCCATCATTGCTCATCCTCATGTTCCCGGAAACCAGCTGCCATTCGCTGAAAATTTCTTGGAGTGTACCATTGGACCAGTATTCCACATAATCCCAAAAAATAGAAATCACCTTCTTTGATTGCATCCTTTCATCCAGTAAACGTCCTGTTCCGAATCCACATATACATAACCGACAGAAACACTGTCGGCACTGACGCCTATTACGGGAAGAGGAACCCCGCAGGGATACCATGTCTGCCCGTCTTCACTGCTATAAGTGCCTGCGGCGGTCTGGCCATAGAGCAGCCCGCCTGTCTTAGTCAGGCCTATGAAAGGGCCGTCAATACCGGTGGGATAGTGCAGGGGGATTTGAGTGATTTGACTGAAAGCCAAGGAGGGCAGGAGGAAAGCACAAACAAGGAAAAAACTTGGGAAGCTTTTGTTTCGCATGACTACGGATTTAATAAGCAAATAAGTTACCTGCGGCCCGAATTTATGCTACAAGCGTGAGTTTACGTTGGGCGATAGGCAAATATAAGGCAAATGCGTGTAATAGGCAAAAGGAGGCCTCTGCACAAAGGCGCTTCACTGCCTGTACGTCTCATGGCACTGCACGCAGTAGCCAATCGTATTCGACAGGGCTTGTAGGGACTTGTTCTTGTTTCCGTGGCGGAGGGTCTCGCTCATCCGGTCGGCGCTTTCGTGGAAGGCCAGGCCCAGTTTTTCAAAGTGCTCATCGCCGAAGGAGGCACACATCATCTGCATTTTGGTGGTAGTGCCCAGACGCTCACGGGCCACATGAGCAGCCTTGTCGTATTCGTCCCGCGACAGCAGGTCTGTGATGCGTTGTACGGCCGCCAGATGATCGCGCATGATCATCTTTTGATGGTGCTTTTGCATGGCGTTCAGCCCCAGGGAAATCCGGGCATCGCGCTCCTTTCCGGGTGGCATGGGAAGAGAAGAGTTTGCCGCCGTTCCGGCGGGCACGGTTGCAGTTCGTTTGCAGGAAAAGAGCATGCCCGCCACCAAGAGGAGTAGCAGGAGGGTTTTTCCGTTTCGGTAGATAATCATCTGCATTGGTCGCATTATTAGGGCAAATATAACCGGGTTTTCTGTAACGGGCGAATTGCAATTCGGCCGTACTCATCGCAATCTGTCTTTCTCCCATTTTTCGGGATTATCTATGATATATTGCGAAATGCGGTTATATTCAGCTTCATTGCGTATGATGTGCTCCCAATAATTGCGTTGCCATATTTTAAAATTGAGATTCTTTATTATTTCTGCCAGGGTTTTGGAAACCTTATAGGTTTTATCGTTACGATTACTCATTCCAATCAGCGGTTAAATGGAATCTTTTGCCGGCGGGCGCCGGCAAAAGGCTAATCGGTACTTCCTGGTAACTGTTTAGCCCCCGCTGTTTTTGCCCTGAAACTTTGTCAACTGACTGGGGCTAAAGCCCCTTTTCTTTTGCTTTTCGTTCCCGTCGGCTAAAGCCGACGGCAATGCAGGGCAAGGAAACTATAGTCACAGGTTCAGATAATCTTTCCGGTTCCAGCCGGCTAAAGTCGACAGCAATGCCGAACACTTTCCCGCTCGCCGGCACATCTCTTGTACCAAATAAGAGGCGGGGCCGCATTTACTAAACCCTGACAGACCACCTTTGACCTGGGAGCGCTGAGCCTATCGAAGCGGCAGCTTGGTCCTTGGACCATTGACCTTGGACCGTCCCTACCGTTCGCTAAATAGTCCCGATTTTCTTTCTTTTTATAATGACTCTGAAATACGTATATTTACCGTTGATAGATAGATCTTTGCCATCATTGCCCTTCCTAAACCGGACAATCTCAAACTGCTGGGGGTTAAATTTGTGGAGAAACGTAATAGGCACGCCCATATAGCCTTCATAATCAAGCGGAATATCCTTTGTTCTATCCACATTTATGGCATCAAAATTATCATACTTCGGATAATTCTGCTCATTACCGTAATACCGTTTCGTCAGCACAATATCCTCGTGACGTTTAAAATTATCCAAATTGGTCAACCACAGGGCACTGTTCGGAGACACAATTCTGTTACCGGCTTTATCAATACGTGCTTCAGTACCATATAGCTCATAGTGCTCCGGAACGATAAACCCGGAAATTCCTCTTCCGAAATTAATGCCGAGCCAGAGTTTGTTCTCTTTTATCAACTTAAATATTTCTTTGTATGTCAGTGCGTTTATATTGGCAATTAGCAAAAACTTTTTGTCGTAATTGATTAATTGGGCAATATATTCCCTAAACAAAGAAAAGGGAGGATTAGTCACCACGACATCAGACTTTTTCAGCAACTCCACGCTCTCCCGACTTCTAAAATCACCATCTCCTTCAAAATACACGACATCACTCAAATCCGGCACAGGATTTTCTCTTTTACTTCCCGTATATTCGTAATAATAACCTTTACCCAAACCTCCCTGATTAAACAAATCAAATTTTTGCTCTTTATAGCAAGAAGCGATGAGTTTTTTCAACCCTAATTCTTTAAAATTAAAGGCAAAATATTTGTAAAAGTTGCTATGTATAGGATCATCCGTATTACAATATACCACTTTGCCACGAAAGTGTTCTTTGTAATATTTCAATTCTCTTTCAATGTCAATAAGCTGAGTATAGAACTCATCTTTCTTTGACTTTCTGGCCTTTTGCAGCAACCGGTTTGTGGCGTTTCTTGCCATTAGTTTCCTTTGTTTTTGGTTTGAGTGAGCTGCTCAAAGACATCACTCCCCAGTACCTGAAGCGATGTTTGGGCAATTTCAAGCATTATCTCAAACATCTCACCCGTCGTCCACCTTCGGCCGGTACCCGTCGTATATATGGATGCGGCCTGAAGCATCAAAAGCTTATCACCGTATTGGACAAATTTGTTTTTACACAAATTTGTATTGATCGGCAAACCATAGTTTGCAGCTGTCAAACGGTCCAATCTGTTCAATGAGCCGGACTTGTATTCCAGTTTTATCTCTCTTCCATCGGGCCTTTTTATGGATACATTTTGCGTTAAGAAATTTGAGCCCGCTAAAAAAACAACATATGGAAAATGAGATTCATTAAGCATAAAATTAGCCATTTCAGATATGTTTTTATGCGCTCTCTCAATTGCATTACCGGCCACCATCAAATCCTGATCGTTGTTTTTTCCGACCGATATGCCTTTTTTTATAGTAACTGTTTAGGTG
>JALVEF010000054.1 GCA_027031185.1 Saprospiraceae bacterium | reverse complement strand
CAAGGTACTCCATCTCCATGTCGCCAACGATTTCGGATGCACCGTGGATACCAGCCTGCGTATCAAGGTCTTGCCTCCTACCGCCCCGCAGTGCTATAGCTGCGACACCTACAAAAAGCAACTCCCTGACACTGTCGTCTGTGTCGGACAGGAACTACACTTGGACGCCACTTATGACAAACAGGCCATCGAGGCGCTCCGCTTCGACAACGAGGAAACACAAAGTATCACGCAAGGACCGCTCGTATCCCGCATCACGACCGGATTCGTCACACCCGGTACCATCATGGTGCCGGCCTACCGCATCCGGGAAGTCTCCCTGCAGTTGCAATCCGATGCACCGGTCACGGTGCAAATCTCTCTTCTCTCCCCGAGCGGCAAAAGTCTTCTTTTGGCTCAGGCGCTCCCGGTCAACGGCAATGCCCCAATCGCCTTCTCTCCCAAAGCCACGGAAAGCATTGCCAATGCCGGCACCAATTACGGTGGCATCTACAAGATTGAAGGCGACTGGCAAGCGCTCCAGGGCGAACCCACCAACGGGGATTGGACCTTGGTGATCCAACAAACAGGAGGGGCCGGTACCCTGAGCCTGCGGCAATGGCTGTTGGATTTCAAAAACGATGTCAGCGTCGGCTATCACTGGACCGGTGAAGGGCTTTCCTGCACCGACTGCCCCACCCCGACCGTGGTGCCGTCGGAAAGTGGCCATTACATCGTCGAAGTGTATGACAATACCGGGTGCAGCTATCAGGATACCGCCGTGGTCTCCGTCATCGAATCCATGCCCGCACCCGTCATCCACGACCCTGTATTTGAAAATGGTAAGGTCATCTTTACGTGGGAACCCGTCCCCAACGCTTCGGAATACCGCGTAAAAATCAACAACTCGAACTGGATCACACCCAACGGAAACTTGTCCGAGACCCTGGATGGCTATGCCATGGGGGATGAAATCAACTTCCACGTCAAAGCACTCTCCGCCGGAGGCTGTGACGGAAATGATGCCAATGTCCAATTGAAAATCACGGACTGCTTGCTGACCGGTAATATTCAGGTGGTACAGGCACCCACTTGCCAAGGCATCAACGACGGTGCCGTCGTATTGTCGGCCACCAACGGCACTCCGCCATTCCAGTATGCTTTTGACGGCGGCACCGCGGACACCGTGACACAATACAACGGCTTATCCGCCGGAACGCATTTTGCGGTATTCAGCGATGCATCCGGTTGCTTTGATACCGTCGTCATTGACTTGACGCCCGTCAAGGATGTCACTGTCAACGTGGCCACTACCGATATCACTTGCTATGGGGCCGGCAACGGCACAGCCACCGCGCAAGTTATCAATGGTACCGCCCCCGTAAGCTATACCTGGCAGACGACTCCCGTTCAAAACACGCAATCTATCAACAACCTGACGGCCGGCACTTATACCGTTTCCATCACGGATGCCGATGGCTGTAAGGCCAGCGGCAGCGGGACCATAAGCGAGCCGGACGCGCTGAATCCCAGCTTCGCCCAAATCCAAAATGTAAGTTGCTACGGTATGGCGGATGGCATGATCGAAGTCGCTGTCACCGGCGGCACAACACCGTACACGTATGCTTGGAGCTCCGGTGAAACGACGGCATCCATCTCCGGTAAAGCGGCCGGTAATTATACCGTCACCGTGACGGACGCCAACGGTTGCTCCGCCACGCTCAGCACACCAATTACCCAACCCAACAGTGCCGTCACCGTCAGTGCCGTACAGACCATCCAGAGTTGTGCCTATCTCAATCAAAGCAAAGCAATGGCCAGCGCCACCGGCGGTGTCGCTCCGTACCAATATGACTGGAACAATGGCCAGGACAACGCCATTGCGACCAATCTGGCTCCGGGCAACTACACCGTTACTGCCACCGATGCTAATGGGTGTACGGCCAGCACATCTGTGTCTGTTAGTGAATTGCCACCTGTACAGGTCACTATGGATTTCACTGAACCCACCTGTCATCAAGGCGCCGACGGCACGGTTCAAGTCAGTGCCATCCAGGGGGGCAACAGTTCCAATCTGTCGGACTATAGCTTCCTGTGGCTCAACCAAGCGGACACCGATGCCATTCTCGAACAAGTAGCCGGCGACAAGACTTATTATGTGACGGTTACGGGCACGACCGGCTGCCGGGGCACGGGTAGCATCTACGTTACACAACCTGCTCCCGTAGAAGTCAGCCTGACAAGTACACCGGTGACTTGTGCAGGCGACAAGAACGGTACCGCGAAGATCGTACAGGTGACCGGCAACCAGGGGGCTTACACCGTCCTATGGGATACCAAGGCCAATTCGGCCACCACCGAAGAAGTTACGGACCTGGCCGGTGACTTGTACGCCGTGACGGTTACGGATACGAAAGGCTGCACCGGTACCAATACCGTGCAAGTCAAAGAAGCACCGCCACTGACCATCCTACACAAAGACGTACGTCACGTACGCTGCGCCGGTACAGGTGACGGCCTGATTGACATTGCCCCGCAAGGCGGTAAGCCGCCCTATCAGTTTGCCTGGAGCAACGGGCCCACCACGGATGTGGATCCGGCACTCAACGGCGGCACTTACACCGTCACCATCACCGATGCTTATGGCTGTCAACTCGTGGATTCGACTCAAATCCATGAGCCGGCGCCTGTCGTGGCCACTACACTCATCCAAACGCCCAACTGTTATGGCGAATCCAGCGGCCGCCTGGAAATCGAGACAACCGGTGGCACACCGCCCTATCAATTCAGTCTCAACAACGTCAGCTTTGATCCGGAGTCCGTCATCGAGGACATTGAAGCGGGGCAGTACACGATTTATGTCAAAGACAGCAACGATTGTCTGTTTGTGGACACCATTACCGTGACAGAACCACCGGAGTTTACCGTGGATGCCGGCCCGGACTTGCAATTGGCCTATGGAGAAGTCACTACCATCGGCGTGGATGCAGAAAATGCCAGTGGGGCCATCTCCCTGTCCGTGGTCAATCCCCTGGCCGAGGTACAAAGTTGTACGGACTGTTTTGAGTTGGATATTGACCCGCGGTACCACGGTACTTACCAAATCATTGCTACCGATGAGCGCGGCTGTGTGGCCACGGATGAGGTGGAAATCAACATCACGCGTCAGGAAGAGATTTTGGTACCTACTGCCTTCACGCCCAATGGCGACGGGGCCAATGACTACCTGACTTGTCACTCCAAGCGCAAGGCCAAAGTCAACTTCTTCCGTGTTTATGACCGGTGGGGCGAGCTGGTCTATGAGATGACCGGCGGCTATACAAACGAAAACACGGGTTGGGATGGCAGCTTCCGCGGCAAAAAATTGCCACCGGGCGCCTACATCTGGACGGCAAGCGTAAAATTTGACACCGGACACAGCGCTTTATTTAAGGGTCAAACCAACTTGATTAGATAATGACAACTGTTTAGGCACCCGCTGTTTTTGCGCTAAAAACAGGAGCACCAAACAGTTGCAGAGAATGATGCCTGTAAATCCCACGGACGTCACAAGACAATAAAAAAGCCATGAAGACATTAAAAGAGACAGGTATTAGCCCTATCTTTGGTAAGTGGACGGCCTCCCGCGCCCAAACAAAGCGTATGAAAACCGGCAGAAAAGTATGGATGACCTTGGCTATCGGCTTGGCCGTCACCACCGGGCTACTGGCACAAGATCCCCATCTGTCCCAGTTTTATGCCACACCGCTGGAAGTCAATCCGGCCCTGTCCGGTGTATTCAAGGGCAAATTCCGCATCAATACCAACTACCGCTCCCAATGGGGCAGCATCACGGGTACGGACGCCTTCCGTACCCTGGGACTCACCTATGATATGCGGTTCCGCGGGGTTGGTGACGGGGACTTTTTCTCTTTTAACTTCCATGCCATCCGGGACGAGGCCGGCGCCGCCAAGCTCAGCCTGACCAAAGGTGTCATCGGTATGGCTTACCACAAAAAAATGTGGGACGGCCGTTTGGGCCGTACACCGCAATACCTGATCGTCGGAGGACAAGCCGGCTTTGGTCAGTACGCCATCAATGCAGGCAGCCTGTGGTTTTCCAGCCAGTTCAACCAGAGCACGGGCACCGTGGATCCCGGTCTGCCCACCAATGAGCCCTGGGTGACCAATGCCGCGCCCCATTTTGATTTTAATGTCGGCGGGCTGTGGTACTCCGTCCTGGGCGAGGACTTCAGTATCTATGCCGGTGCGGCATTGTTTCATATCAACCAACCCAATATCTCTTTTTATGATGACCGTGTCCCGCTGTATCGCAAGTGGACTGCTTATGTAGGTGGGCAAGTCCCTGTCACGCGTGAGTTGAGTATCCTACCCAGTGCCATGGCAGCCTATCAAGGGCCTTCTTTCCAAACCGTATTCGGCAGCCATATCCGCTACTCCAACCGCGACTGGTGGGAAATAGCCATCCGTGCCGGGCTCTTTGCCAGAATCTCTAACAAGCTGAGCAATGACATCCACAACGACGCCGTCATATTCAATACCACATTCGAAGTGGAGCGCTGGCGTTTTGGTGTGAGCTATGATATGAATGTATCTTCTCTCCAGCCTTCTACCAACCGGCGCGGCGCCTTTGAGCTGTCCGGCAGCTATGTGCATCCGTTGCGCGCACACCGGCATGCCATTGAGTGTCCAAAATTTTGACGCGACGCGCCGTATTGGCGGGAAATAATAGTTGGTAACTGTTTAGGTACCCGCTGTTTTTGCGCTAAAAACAGGAACACCTAAACAGTTACAAGTGAATATCACTATTCAGTCCGGAGCCAGAAATTGATATCTCGCTTGTCCACCGGCACCACACAGTGGAGATAACGGATGCACAAGCCTTCGATGGTGCGACGCGACGAATTAAATGCCGCCATGATGGAGCCGCCGCGCTTACCCATAGACAGATCACCGGACAAGAACAGGCCTTTGATACCCGTTTCGCCATATTCATCAATGACAGGCGTGTCTTTGTCAAACTCAATGCCGATCATCTTCAGGAAGTTTTCGGGCGTGGTGCCGCCCAGTGCATAGACAATGCGGTCAAACGTACGGGGAGCGATTTCCTTAAAATGCACCACCGGCTTATTGTCCGGGCCCGCTTCCAGGCTTTCGATATTGGTCTCGAGCAACAGTTCTACTTTACCGGCCTTGGCCAGAGCCAAAAGGGTCTGCTTGTTGAGCGGATTCATGCGGAAAAATTCCGCACCGCGGTATGACAGGCTGA
>JALVEF010000053.1 GCA_027031185.1 Saprospiraceae bacterium | reverse complement strand
TGCAAGCTGAAACAAACAAGCCAATAGAAAGCCGACGCAAACGCGTCGGCTTTCTATTTATTAGGACGTGCGTCAGAGCTTTTTGCGCATACGTGCCACGGGGATGCCGAGTTGCTCGCGGTACTTGGCAACGGTACGGCGGGCGATGTTGTAGCCCATGTTTTTGAGCATGGACATGAGTTTTTCATCGCTGAGCGGTTTTTTCTTGTCTTCCTTTGCGATGATCTCTTTGAGTGCGTTTTTGACCTGGTGAGTGGAGACCTGGTCACCGCTCTCGGTCTGCATGGATTCGGAGAAGAACTCTTTCAGGAGTTTGGTGCCAAATTCGGTCTGGACATACTTGCTGTTGGCGACTCGCGAGACGGTAGAGATATCAAGCCCTGTCATGTCGGCAATGTCTTTGAGGATCATGGGTCGGAGCTTGGCGGGGTCACCGGTGAGGAAATAATCGCTCTGCAATTGCATGATGGAGTACATGACGTTGAGCATGGTGTTGTAGCGCTGTTTGATGGCGTCAATAAACCACTTGGCGGAGTCAATTTTGCTTTTGATAAAGTTGATGGTTTCTTTTTGTTTTTTGGATGGCTTGTTTTTCTTTTTGTTGTTCAGGTAGGATGTCAACACTTCTTTGTAATAATCGCTGACGCGCAAGTCGGGAGCGTTGATTGAGTTGACGGTCAATTCCAGTTTGCCGTCTTTGTTTTCGATAAAGAAGTCCGGGACGATATAGTTTTGGGCGGATGTGCCGGGGTTATAACCGGACGCGGGTTTGGGGTTTAAGCTGGTAATGATGTTGATGACTTTCTTGAGTCTGTCGGTAGAGATTCCCAGTCCCTTGCCCAGCTTGTCGTAGTGTTTTTTGGTAAATGCATCAAAGTATTTGTTGATGATTTTGATGGCCAGCTCGATGTTTTCTTTGTTTTCTTTGTCCAAACGGGATGCTTCTCGGTGCAAGTGCTCCAGTTGGATGGTCAAGCATTCCTGCAGGTTGCGTGCGGCAACGCCGAGGGGGTCAAATTGCTGGATTTGTTTGAGGACTTTTTCGATTTGTTCCGGGGTGACGTCAATGTTGTAGGAGAATGCCAGGTCATTGACCATTGCGTGGATATCACGTCTGAGATAACCATCGGAGTCAATGCTGCCGATGATTTGCTCGGCGATGATGCGCTCGGTGTCATCGAGGTCCAGAGAGCTGAGCTGCTCGGTGAGATGTTCGGCGAAACTGGTCTGGACGGTAAAAGGGATGCTGCGCTCTTCTTCGTCTTTGACGCCGGCGGTGGACTTGTAGATGATGGGGTCTTCTTCGATATAATTTTCGATGTAATCGTCCAGCTCGATGTCCTTGGAAGAAGCGGCGTCAATTTCCGGTTCGGGATTGTCGGATGTATTGACGACTTCGGCGGCATTGTAGGCGTCGTCCAGTTCATCAAAATCACTCTCCTGAGTGTCGGTATCTGTCTCGCCGCCGCCATTGTCTTCGGATGCACCGTATCCATTGTCCATGTCCAGCGTAGGATTGACTTCGATTTCTTCTTCGATGCGTTCCAGTAGTGCGGATGTAGGCAGCTGCATCAGCTTCATCAACTGAATCTGTTGGGGAGATAGTTTTTGAATTTGTTTTTGCGTCGCTTTCTGACTAATCATCGTCTTCTCAATCTTTAGGATGTACGAAATGCCCCAATACACGCATCCATTTATACCGGGTAAAGGGGCGTAAAGTTGCACGATCCGGGCGCTTGGCGGGCCGGTTTCGCCGGCCGGCCGGGTCAGCAGGACGAAACGTTTCCCCGCCTGTAATTTTATTGTTATTTCTAACTAAAAGAGAACCAGGTTTTTAGGGATTGTTTCGTCCGGACGGATTCAATGCGCCGGCGCTGGGGAGAAGGTAAGATTTTTTTTGAAAAAAACCAAAAAAATGGCGTGAAATTTGAGGGGAAGGGCCCTTTGGAAGGGGCAAGGCGGGCCTGATCAGGAATTTGAGTGGGTTTCCAGCTCTCTTTTCAGGAATGCGGCGGTATGGGATTTGTGTTTGCGGGCGATCTGCTCAGGTGTGCCCGTGGCGACGATTTGGCCGCCGCGTGCGCCGCCTTCCGGACCAATGTCAATGATGTGGTCTGCCATTTTGATGACGTCCAGGTTGTGTTCAATGACGATGACGGTGTTGCCTTTTTCGACCAGTTTGTTCAGGACGTTGATCAACTGGCGGATGTCATCAAAATGGAGTCCGGTGGTCGGCTCGTCCAGGATGTAGAGTGTGTTGCCGGTGTCCCGTCTGGATAGTTCGGATGCCAGCTTGACGCGCTGGGCTTCACCGCCGGATAATGTAGTGGCCTGTTGGCCAAGTGTAATGTATCCTAATCCGACATCTTCGAGGGTTTTGAGTTTTTTGTGGATTTGAGGAATGTGCTCAAAGAAGCGGACCGCTTCGGACACGGTGAGATTGAGGACGTCATTGATGGTTTTGCCTTTATATACGATTTCCAATGTTTCGCGGTTGTAGCGGCGCCCCAGACAGGACTCACACTCCACATGGACGTCGGGCAGGAAGTTCATCTCGATGATGCGCATACCGGAACCATTGCAGGTGGTGCATCTGCCGCCCTCCACATTAAAAGAGAAGCGTCCGGGCTTGTATCCGCGGATTTTGGCCTCGGGTAGTTTGGCGAAAAGCTGACGGATGTGGGTAAAGACACCGGTGTAGGTGGCGGGGTTGGATCGGGGTGTTCTGCCGATGGGCGATTGATCCACTTCGATGACCTTGTCGAGGTGTTTGAGACCGCGAATCCGCCGGTAGGGCAGGGGCTTTTGTAAGCTTCGGTGAAAATGCTTGCGCAGGATGGGATAGAGGGTGTCGTTGATGAGGGATGACTTGCCGCTGCCCGATACGCCGGTGACGCAGATGAAAGTGCCAAGCGGCAGGGTGAGCGTGACATTTTTTAAGTTGTTGCCGGTAGCGCCTTCGAGGATGAGTTTTTTGCCGGATCCTTTGCGGCGGCGTTTGGGCAAGGGGATGCGGAGCTTGTTGTTGATGTATTGAGCGGTGAGTGATTGGTGTTTTTTGAAGGAAGCCGGCGGGCCGGCAGCAACGATTTGGCCGCCGTGTTTGCCGGCTCCGGGGCCGAGGTCCACCAAATAGTCGGATGCCAGCATAATGTCCTTGTCATGTTCGACGACGATGACACTGTTGCCGATTCGGGTGAGTTGCCGAAGAGAGTCTATAAGGCGGTGATTGTCGCGCTGATGCAGTCCGATACTGGGCTCATCGAGGACGTAGGTAATGCCGGTCAGCTGGGAACCGATTTGGGTGGCCAGCCGGATGCGTTGTGCTTCGCCGCCCGAGAGTGTGCGGGCGGGACGGTTGAGATTGAGATATCCGAGTCCCACCTGATTGAGAAAGCGGAGGCGGAACAAAATTTCTTTGAGTACTTCTTTGGCGATGACGGCTTGCTTGCCTTTAAGTTTGTTTTGGACGCCGGTCAGCCAGGATTCGAGTGTTTCCAAATCCATTTCGGCCAATTCGCCGATGTGTTTGCCGGCTAACTTAAAATGGAGCGATACTTTATTGAGTCTGTAGCCCTGACAGTCCGGGCAGGTGTTGACGGTCATAAAGTCTTCGGCCCATTGCCGCATTTTTTCGGAGGAGGAATAGTTGTGCCAGCGCTTTAGCAGATTGATGAGTCCCAGGTTTCCGATGTCAGAGTTGCTCTCGTCGAAGCTGTATCGGCGATTGCTGATCAAGGAACTATCCCCGCCGTACAAGATGATGTCCAGCGCTTTTTTGGGGATTTTGCGGATGGGGGTGGAGAAGGTGAAGTCGTACTTGTTGGCCAGCTTGCGGAGTTGCCTGAAAACGGCGTTGTCCCGGACTTCGCCCAGAGGGGCGATTCCGCCTTGATTGATGGATGCCTTGTCGTCCGGGATGACAAGATCCAGATCCACTTCGGTGACACTTCCCAGACCGTTGCAGGTCGGGCAGGCCCCATAAGGGGAGTTGAATGAAAAGTTGTTGGGCGAAGGTGTCTGATAGGAGATGCCGGACACGGGGCACATGAGGTGGCGGCTGAAAGGGTGGATTTGGTCTGATTCCATATCCAGGATGAGGACGGAGTCTTCGCCCATCTTCATAGCCAGCTCCAGGGATTTGCGAAAGCGGTCTTCTTTGTCATCGGTCAGGGAGATACGATCCACGACCAACTCAATGTCGTGGGTTTTGTAGCGGTCCAGCTTGGGAGCCGGACTCAGGTTCATTATCCGGCTGTTTACGCGTGCCTTGCTGAACCCGAGCCTTCGCATGTGGTCGAAAAGTTCGCGGTAGTGGCCTTTACGGGCGCGGACGAGAGGAGCCAGGATGGATATTTTCTTTCCGGTGAAGTCCCTCAATACGGTTTCCACGATTTGGTCATCGGTCAAGCTGACCATCTTCTTGCCGGTGACATAGGAGTAAGCGTCGGCAGCACGTGCATACAGCAGTCGCAGGAAGTCATATACTTCGGTTACGGTGCCGACGGTGGAGCGTGGATTTTTGTTTGTGGTCTTTTGCTCGATGGATATGACAGGACTGAGGCCGGTGATTTTTTCTACGTCCGGGCGCTCCATCTGGCCAATAAACTGGCGGGCATAAGCGGAGAAGGTCTCCATGTAGCGTCGTTGGCCTTCGGCGTAAATGGTGTCAAAGGCCAAAGAGGATTTGCCGCTGCCGCTCACACCGGTAATAACTACCAACTGATTGCGCGGCAAGGCCAAATCAATGTCCTTCAGATTGTGGACGCGGGCCCCGATGATGGCAATTTGGTCTTGTTCTTTTGATTTTGTCCTTGGCATGGCAGACAGTAAACAAATGGTACGATGCTTGGTTTTGGGCCTATGCAAAATCCCTGTCTCCATATAAAAGCGGGACGGTGTCTGAAACACCGTCCCGCTGCACTACTATTTATCTACTTGAAAAGGAAATATAATACCATACAAATCACGACTTGCCGGGAAAACGAACGAAGGGGGTTCAGCGTCCACTGACGCAACTATTTAACGGTTTTGCGGCCCCGCACTAACTTGCTTTACTTGATTTTGGCTTTGCCCCTTTCCACTTATGCTTTTTGCTTGAAGTGCGCTATTTGCTTCGCTTTTAGGGCAAGTAAGTGCGGGACGGTTTTGCGGCCCCGCACTAACTTGCTTACTTGATTTTGGCTTTGCCCCTTTCCACTTATGCTTTTTGCTTGAAGTGCGCTATTTGCTTCGCTTTTAGGGCAAGTAAGTG
>JALVEF010000052.1 GCA_027031185.1 Saprospiraceae bacterium | reverse complement strand
TTCTGCCATGTCTCTCGTCGAACTCGTCATTATCCGCTATACCAAATATTTGCTCACCGCCGGTTTGTTGGAAGAAACTGACGAAGAAGTCAAACGAAAGGTTTTGGAATGGATCCAACGCATCTGCACACTCGAACGCCCCGGCATGAAGTGGCCGCCCTATTCAAAAGCCAAACTCTACATTCGTATCAAAGAATTTAGCAAGGCCTTCCAGGTCCTAAAACCGTTTGCCCTCCGGCATCAGTCCGAATTTTGGGTCTGGTCCCTGCTCTCCGAGATGTTCCCGGATGACCTCAACACCAAAAAAGCCTGTCTGGCCCGTGCGCTCCTGTGCCCCAAGTCCGATAAGTTCAAAATCGGTGTCATGGAAGACCTTTTTGACATCCACGTGCAGGAAGAGGAAAACGCCCTGGCTGCTTATCTCTTGGCTAAAATCCTGAAAATCAGGGAAGAAAATGGATGGCACGTACCGTCCCGGTACGTAGAGTTTCAGTTGTTCGGGCTACCGGACACTAAAGCCGACCCGGCAAAAGCCGAAGCCTACTATCGCCATTGGGCCGCTCGCTCTCTGGATATTCTCACCGGCGACCTCCCCGGCGAAGAGGCCGTCATCACCAAGCTCAATCCCGCTGCCGGCTGGGCCTACTACTTTATCAATTACAAGGACATCGGCAGGTTCAAATACGCCGCCTTGGGTTGTCAGATCCGCCCCGGAGACACCGTCTTGTTGAAACGAATCAAATCCGCCAAACGGGTCGAAGTCGTCGGATGCCTATCCGACGATTTCGACTTCGAGTACCGGCGGCGCGTGAAGCTCAAAGCCCACTTCGGAGACAAGACCTACGCCATCATCAAGTCCGTATTCGTTCACCGGAGTTTGATCCCGGACCCCGGCCAATGTTTCCTCCTCGAAGGCATCGCCGTGCCCGCCTTAGACAAGACCAAAAAGCAGTGGGGCTGGCGTCTCGCCCGGGTGGACAAGGCCACACCATGTCCTGCCTAGGCCAACCTACCCAACACCGGCCCCACCTCCTTCGAGAGCTTCTGCCGGCGGAGGGGACGGCCCGGTTTGCCGAACCATCATCAGCGCCGCCCGGCCTGTCGGGCTGCAAGCGGGGAGTCGGCTTCCGGTTTTGGCAAGCCCGGCTCTCTTTCCAAAAAAAAAAATCACATCCGTGCAACATGCTTGCACGTATCTCGCCTTCTATATATGTAGAAGGCCTTTTATTTTTTTGGTCGTCTGTTTTTTTCTAATAAAAAAAATTTTTTGCCTATGGTGAAAAATTTCGAGCCGGGAGCTCGCCAATCTTCCAACCGCAAACAAAAAAAGAAAGTGCACGTGTATTTTCTTTTGGACGAGTCCGGTTCCATGAAGGCCCGGCAAGCCGAGACCATCGCCTGCTTTAATGAGTTTATTCAACGCCAACAACGTCTGCAACAAGAAAAGAACGTCAAGATCCAATTCAGCCTTACCACATTCAACAGTGACGGCGTCAGGCACCGCTATGTGGATAAAAATGTCCGGAAAGTAGTTCCTCTGAATGAGGCCGCCTACCAGCCCCATGCTTTGACGCCCCTGTGTGATGTGGTCCATGACTCCATCCGTGCCTTAGGCAAGCGAAAGAACGTCTTGTTTGTCATCTTGACCGATGGTTTGGAAAATGCCTCCGGACACGCCCGGTTGGCACAGCTCCGCTCTCTGATCAGGGAAAAAGAACGGCTGGGCTGGACCTTCCAGTACCTCGGCGTGGATGTGTACGAATTCTCCGACGCACGGACCACGAAAGCCAAGCAGCTCTACCTGGCTCGTAATATACATGCCGCCTTTAGCAGAGCGTATTTCAAACTGCGTAAAATCATTGCCGCCTACACCGCTGACAGCAGCGCAGCATAGCCGTATTTGCTCACCGAACCACTTCGGACTGTATCTTTTGGCGTATGGTTTGCCGGGCCCGCCGGGCTTGGCAAACCTACGGCGTCTGTATCCATTTTTTCACACAAACAACCAAACCCATAAGTACATGAAGTCTTTGCTTACCTCCTTCGTTTTAAGCCTCCGGTTTGGCCCTGTACAGCAGTACGAAAACATGGCCATCATTCCCTTGATGACTTCCTATCCCTCGTCAGACTTCCTCGGCATGCGCGAAGCCATCAATTCAGGCCGCCTCATTGTATCGGAAGTCAGCCAATATGGAAGCGTATCGGCCCTTAAAGCGAAGAATAAGAACCGATCGCCTGTTCTCCTTCTTTGTGGCGAAGAAGTCAAGGGCGCCAAGCAAAACAGATTGATGAATACATCCATTTTGCTGAAAGAGCGCGCGGAAACGACGATTCCCGTCAGTTGTACCGAAGCGGGCCGGTGGTCTATGGTGTCCAGGCGATTCGACGAATCCGAAGCAATGGCCGGTCCGACCATCCGGGCTAAGGTGCTCATCAGCGTATCGAATGCTTTGAAACAAAAAAAAGAGTACGAAGCGAGTCAATTGGCCGTCTGGGAAAGTATCAGTGACTTGTCCCGACGGGCACAGTACCAATCCCGTACCTCAGCTATGAGCGATATTTTTGCCTCCAAAGCCAAACAGTTGTACGCCTTCTTGGATGCCTTCCCGTACCTGCCCCGGCAAGACGGGATAGTGGGCTTTTTCAACGGTGAACTCGTGGGCTTGGAGGTCGTGCCCCGTACGCAGGTTTACAAACAATTGCATCAAAAACTGGTCAAGAGCTATGCCTTAGATGCGCTCCTAATGCGCGAACGCAAGCCGGATCCGCCATCACCGATTGAAGCCACGAACTTCCTTTCCGAAATCGCCGAATGCGAGACGGAAGCATACAAATCCGTTGGTTACGGCTGGGATGTGCGCTTAGACATCCCCGGTTTTGTCGGTTCGGCGCTGGTAGATGGTCAACAAATCGCCCACCTGGTTTTCCTTCAACGGCCCAAAATATGGAAAGGCGGCGGTAATGACCGGCCTTGGGATGCCCCGGATCTCGAGGATTATTATAGCGGGCTTCATGCTTGGATGCGCCGTGGCAGATCGCCCAAGAAGCCCGTCGCTCAAGGAAAGGAGTTGGTACTTGACTAATGTTGTTAGGTTCGCCAAACCATCATCCGCACCGCCCGGCCTGTCGGGCTGCAAGCATTACCGCTTGACACCCGGTTTGGCAAAGCTATTTCCCCTGGCGGCTTCTGTGCTCGAAGCTGGATGGCTGAGGTTCTCCATGCCACCCGGGCAGCCACCCCCAAAAAAATACTCCAGTGCAACCAACTTGCACCCAACTACCCACTATATTATGAAAGTAACTGTTTGGGTGCTCCTGTTTTTAGCGCAAAAACAGCGGGTACCTAAACAGTTACTATGAAAGGCCTTTTTCCATTTTGGCCTCTCTCATTTTTTAACCCGCAAAAATTGATTGCCCATGGCGAAAAATTCCAAATCGCTTTCACAAAAACCCAACAAGCGCAAGAAAAAAAAGAAAGTGTACGTGTACTTTCTTTTGGACGAGTCCGGCTCCATGAGGTCACGCTACAGAGAGACCATCTCCGGCTTCAACGAATTTTTGCAACAGCAGCAACAACTGCAAAAAGAAAAGAACGTCAAAATCAAATTCAGCTTTACAACCTTCAACGGTAATGGCGTCAAACTGCGCTACGTCGAAAAAAACGTCCGCAAAATTGAACCCCTCTCCGTTCACAATTATAAACCTGTGGCTACCACGCCGTTGTTTGACGCAGTCTATAATTCCATCCGGGCCATGGACAAACGAAAAAAAGTCCTCTTCGTCGTTCTGACCGATGGATTGGAAAATGCCTCGCGCCAAGCCACCTTGCCGCTGATTCGCTCCTTGATCAAGGAAAAAAAACAACAGAAATGGGAGTTCTTGTTCCTTGGAGTGGACTTGACTGACACTTCAGATGCACGTCGCATGCAGATCAACGATATCATTACCACCGACAATATGTTTTTGGCCTACCAAACGGTATACAATAAATTGGATAAGATGGTCGACAAAAGCCTGTTTGACGAAGCTGGGCGCACTGACCAATATACTGCACGGCAAAATGACTGATCCTACCTGCTTACAACGGCTAATTGTTTGGTACACGCTTGTGTGAAAACTGCGTGACCAACGGAACGGCTCGTCAGAGCCGTTCCGTTAGCCGTCACCAAAGCCCCCGGGTTGCCAAGCCTACCCATCCCCATAGTTCCCCAAGCACTCTTGCAGCACGCTGACGATTCGCTCCCGCAGCGAAGCCGGTTCCAACACACAAATCGCTGCGCCGAAGGACAGCAGCAGCGAGACGATCTCGTAGTTGATTTTGAGATCCAGTGAGAAAGCCGGCTTACCATCTACATCATCCAGCCGTCGTTGACTGCGATGGATCGGCTTGGTCTCAATATACCTGGCCAGGAGTGGGGTAGTGGTGAAGACGATATGCTCCACCGGCTTGTCCGCGTAGTTGGTGATACCGTAGATATGGCGGAAGTACTCATCCGGGTCCGGCATCTTGTCCTCCGCATAGGACTGCAGTGATGGCCGGATACCCACAATACGGTCCAAGCTCGGTGTGATAAGCCGGTCGGCGTTGTGGTCGTAGGCCAGCACAAACCAACGGTTGTTGTATTCCTTGATGTAGTACGGGGATATGACCAACTGCTCCTGTTCCCTGTTAAAAGGCAGGTAGTCCAGCCAAAGCGCCTTCTTCTCTTTGATCGCCTGATAGACCGCGTCAATGTTGGCCTGGCCCAGGACGTTGGTACTTTCCTCAAGCAGGATACGACGCTTAATCTGGCCCAGACGGATGTTCATCTCATTTTCTACAATTTTGAGCATCTTCTCCAACGAAAACAACTTGTTAGATCTCACAAAGTGACCCAACATACCCATCGCCTCGGCCAGTTCCCGTAAGATATTTTTGTTGAAGGGCACCTTATAAATCGAAAAATCCGGCGGATCATACCGGTAGCCCTCCTTGCGTGAATACACAATCGGCGCCTCATACCCCAGTCTGCCCGACCGCATATTGCTGATATCGTACATGATGGTGCGCCGCGAGACATTTATTTTTCGGCCTGTCAGCTCGAAGATCTTATCCTGGCAGGCCTGTGCCAGATCCCACCAGTGATACACCCGGTCATGGTCCCGCAGGCACCGGTTGATCACATCGTAGCGGATGAGTGGTAGATTGTGTCCCATGTAGTTGCTTTTGTAGTTATTGTGTAAAACCTCCTCGGCTTGCCAAACCACCATCCAAAG
>JALVEF010000051.1 GCA_027031185.1 Saprospiraceae bacterium | reverse complement strand
CGGCTCAAAGGGAAGTATCTGCTCATTCATGGCCTGGCCGATGACAATGTCCACTACCAGAACACGGCGGAAATGGCCAATGCCCTGGTCATGGCGAATAAGCAATTTGACACCTACGTCTATACCAACCGCAATCACGGCATCTACGGCGGCCCGACGCGCCTGCACTTGTTTACTAAAATCACCAACTTCATCCTGGAGAATCTTTGATTGGGCGCTAGTGGTGGATCCCCTCCGATGTGTGGCGGTTCTGGTCAATGGAGGAATCGAAAAATCGAAGAACCGAAGAATCGAAGAACCGAAGAATCGAAGAACCGAAGAATCGAAGAACCGAAGAATCGTCCCGCACGTACACCTGATGGTCCAAGGTCCAAGGTCAATGGTCCAAGGACCAAGCTGCCGCTTCGATAGGCTCAGCGCCCCCAGGTCAACGGTAGCCTGTCAGGATTTAGTAAATGCGGACCCGTCTCTTATTTGTTACAAGGGATGTGCCGGCGGGCGGGAAGGTGTTCGGCATTGCTGTCGGCTTTGGCCGGCAGGAACCGGAAAGATTATCTGAGCCTGTGACTATAGTTTCCTTGCTCTGCATTGCCTTCGGCTTTAGCCGACTTTGCCGTTGGCTTCAGCCGACTTTGCCGTTGGCTTCAGCCAACGGACAAAAGTGCCAAAAAACAACCGGGGCTTCAGCCCCCATCCGCCGGCACAGTTGCCAGGAAGCACCGGTTAGTCTTTTGCCGGCGCCCGCCGGCAAAATCTTCCTTCTAACCGCTGTCTGGAATGTGTAATCGATACGATAAAACCTATAAGCCTTCCAAAACCTTATAGGTTTGAGTGGTCGGTTGCACAAATTAATACGCAGAGATGCGCGGGTGCCGAATTTCAGATAAGGCCCAATACAGTTCCGTAGGGACGATACCTTTGTAGCCCAAAGCCACACCCACATTTCAAGCTCCGTAGGAGCGAAACTACTCAACGGACCAGCCTGTCGAAGTATCCTTGTTCGACATTCCCTGGCCCGTCCCAAACCTGTTCGCAACGAGTCCCCCAAGCAATTCGCCTGGGGTATATAGACAAAAAAGGCCGTGTGCCGGCAAGAGCCCATAGGCAATCGCGGCTACACGGCCCAAGATGAGGTATGGCTTACGCTGCCGTCAGCCGATCAGGGCCGGGTGACGGTACCGGAGGCGAAGTTGAGATTTTGCGCCATGTCGTAATTGACATGGTCGGTGGCATTGGCCGGGATGTCGCCGACCAGTGGTTTGAAGGCAAAGGGCATGGGACTGTTGTCCGGCTCCGGCTCAATACTAATGACGGCCTTGCCACCCGCGATATCGGTCGGGAAGGTCAAGCCGGCCGGTGCATTGAGCAGGAAGTCTTCGCCCGGATAGAAGCCGTCGGCACCGTTTACGTCCGGCAGGGGCATCGAATCGCTGTACCCGTCAAACTCATCGGTGGCCTTGGGATTGGTGAATTTGCCGGTGGTGACGGGCGTGCCGTTGATGACAACCCAGCCCTCGTACTTCCAGCCGGCGGGCAGTGTGGGCAGGAAAAGGCCCTGCGCCGGGGGTAGGCCGTTGGTGATGTCCAAAAACCAAATGCCGCTGTTTTCATTGGACGGCATACCATTGGTCGGCGTGGCCAGGATGTAGGTGCCGGAAGCGGATGAGAAGTCGCCCAGCTCGGCCATGACGGATACCGATGCCGTATTGCCGGAGAAATCGCCGCTCAGGACGTGGGTGGCCGCCGGTCCCGGATCAGAGTCATTGGCCGGTTCGATGGTCAGTACAAACTTGGTGGCATTGTCCACTTTGTCGGCATCCACCGCGAAAGTGGACTGGGAAAGAGCCCCGCTCGACGTGATGCTAAAACGGCCCGTGGAGACAGGCATTCCGCCGACGATGAGCCATCCTTCGTACATGTAGTCACTGCCCAGGTCTGGCAGGCCGGTCACGTTTAGCGTGATGTCTTTTGTCGTGGGGCCGGCTGGTTCGTCCTTTTTGCAAGACGGGTTGATGGTGATGAGCATCAGGGCGATCACCGGGAGCAGAAGTGTTTTTTTCATTTGTTCAATTTTACTGAAATGATTCAAATTGTCCGGAGGACTGTCACAGGCAGTGTGCGGAGGGACGGCAGGAGGTTGTGTCCAGCCGTGCGGAAAGGTACTTAGTTGTCGGGGGGCGGACAGCTGTGGTGTCAAAAGTGATAACTCACAGAGACTTGCGGCAGGATGGCGGTCAGGTGAGTGATCGTCTCCGCATCGCGGTACAAGGGGCGCAGGCTACGGGTATAGCTCGCTCCGGCCGCAAGGCTCAGGTGCCGTGTCAGGCTGCCGCTGATGCCGGTTTCCAGCCGGACCGTGTAGAGATAACGTGCTGCCGTGTGGCCGGGCGTCGTATGCATGGCTGCCATCTCCATGGGCTCTCCGTTGTGGGAGAGTTGTCCGTGCGCCGTCAGGCCGGCCCCGGTGCGAATACCCATGCCCGTCTCCAGACCGGCAAAGGCATGCAGGCGCTCACTTACGGCCTTGGAATACCGCAGACCGGCATGGACATTTACATAGTGGAGTCGGCGCTCTCCCGCAAACATCAGATCAATGCGCTCGCCTGCAGGCATGGATATGTTGGCCGCATGCACGACAACGGCATCCAATGAATACGTGCCGATCGGCGTTTTTGGGCCGAAATGAAGCCGGGCAGATACCATGCCGCCACCGATGGCCAGTTCGGTATCGGGATCATAACCGGTGGCAGTGCTGGTTTTGAAGTTTTGCTTCAGTTGTAGCACGGAAAGGCCGGCTTGGAAAGCCCAGTGTCGCCTGATAGGGATGCGAAAGCCCGCTTCATATTCTCGCCAATGAATGGGCATGCGCATGTTTTGGGCCGCGGTGGATTGCGTCCGCCCGGTCCCGCCGGTCAGCCGGGTGTATAATTCCGCCCGGACGTGCCGGCGTCCCGGCCGGGCCGGGGCCGGTATCACGACAGGCGCTTTGGCGGCGATGTGCCGGACAAGCAGCGGCAGAGGATGCAGCACATTCCAATAAGGCCGGCGGGCTACTCGTGAAGTGGCGGCAGTAGCTTTGACCGTTGCCGTGTGATTCCGGCCGGCGGGCGGCGAAGCGGTAGTCCGGAGTGCCCGGCCCGCAAGTGGCGGTTTGGGTTCGCCCTGGTCTCCTGTGGCAACGAGTGCAGCCGCGCGGGTGACTTTGTTTGCCTCGGGTTTGGGATAGGGCTTGGCGGGTATCATCGGATCGGTACTGGCCTGTCCGTCGTTTTTTCCGGGGTGGGATAAAATGGGAGAGTTTGCAGGCGTGACCGCCTGTCGCGGGTTTGGGTGGCGGGGAGATGTCCGGCGGGCGGCGTTGTGCCGTTGGGCGATCCACAGGCCCAGTACAGCGCCGGATACCAGGAGGAGCAGCGGAAGGAGCAAGAGCAGGCGGCGGTGTCTCCGCGGAGCGGGGAAGTGGGGTTTGGCCTTGTCCCAGACTTCATCGGATGGGATATTCCAATCGGCATCGGGAATGTCCCGGGTGAGTTTCTTTTTGAAAAATTGGTACAATGGGTCCTTCATGACAGTCAACTTTGGAGGATGTGTTCGAGTTGTTGTTGGAGCAACTGGCGGGCCTTGTGGAGCTGGGTTTTGGACGTGCTCTCGCTGATGCCCAGCATCTCGGCAATTTCCTTGTGCCGGTATCCTTCTATCGCAAAGAGATTAAACACCGTCCGGTATCCCACCGGTAGATTGCGGATCAACCTTATCAATTCGCGGGCCCCGAGGCCTTCAAAGCCGGCTGGCCCGGTAGTGCTCCGGTCGGCTTGTGCGGGATCGTATTCGTGGAAGCGGACGCGCTTCCACTTGCGCAGATACTGCAAAATGGCATTGATCAGTACGCGGTTGGACCAGGCACCGAAACTGCCCTTGCGGGCATCGAATTGATGCAAATCGCGGAAAATGGCGATCAGGCCTTCCTGTAGGAAGTCATCCGCATCGGCTTTGCAATCTGCGTAGCGCAGGCAGGTCATATACCACGGCTTGCGGTAGTGCAGGTATAGTGCCCGGCGGGCGTCATCATCCCCGCGCGAGCTGTCCCGAATCAGTTTTTGCGTTCTCTTCTCCAACGGCAGGATTTTGGATGTGTGCCATACCACTGCCGCAGTGATGCCGGCCGGCATCACTGCGGCAGTGGTGTTTTGGGGCTTTGTACACAAACTAACAGGAAGGTTGCTTTCACATGGATGCAACAAGCGGGAGAAGCGTTGTTTTGTCTGCCGGCGGACAGGAGTATTTTAGCATTTGCTAAAATGCGAATATATGGCTATGTTTGCGGTATGGAAGAAAGAAGATGTATTCGTTTGGAGGCTGATGCGGCGCAGTTGGAGCGTTGTCGGCAGCGGCTGTTGTCATCGGCAGACGATCTGTCGCGCCTGGCAGGTGTATTGCACCTGTTGGGTAATGAGACGCGGCTAAAAATACTTTATACGCTCAATTTGGAAGGCAGACTGTGCGTGTGTGACTTGAGTGATATTCTCGGTTTGAGTATCTCGGCGGTGTCGCAGCACCTGCGCAAGATCAAGGACAGAGATCTGGTGTTTAATGTGCGGGAAGGACAGACGATTTACTATTCTCTATCGCCCGATTTTAAGCCGATCTTTGACGGCTTGGTGATGAGTAGTCCAGGGACAAGGGTATCAGGGTAATCGTATTTTTCGAGTTAAAGGTACGAAGGGATATCGGCCGTGCACGATGGTTTGTTAAACCTTGTCATTTTGCTAAAGAGTTACCAAAAAATAACCGTGTCGCGCCGTCAGGCGCGCAAACTCTTGAAAAAAATCAGGCAGAAGTGCAGCTAGTAGTCTTCTGCCGGAACCAAATGCAAATTTGCCATGAAAAAAGACAGCCGGAAATTAGTGGGACTGGGCCTGTTGGGTGCGATGGCATCTTCGCTTTGTTGTACTATCCCGCTCATAGCGGCTATCGCCGGTGGAACGGGGCTGGTCGCCAATGTGTCTTGGCTGGAGACGTACCGGCCATATCTGATCGGCTTTTCACTGGTGATGCTGGGCTTTGCGTGGTATCAGGAGCTAAGACCGGCCAGGGCCCCCGCGTGTGCGTGCAATACGCCGGAAAAGAAATCTTTTTTTCGCTCACGTGCCTTTCTCGGAATGATGACGGCCTTCGCACTCTTGATGGGGGCCTTCCCGTACCTGCGTGCGTCCAAGGCGCCGGCACCTCGTGTAGTCGTGGTACATCAGGAGGCGCTCCGATCGGCAGATGTGCACATTGAGGGGATGACCTGTACGTCTTGTGAAAATCACGTCATGGAGGCCATCAATGGCCTGGACGGTATTGTCGCTGTGCAGGCTTCATATCGTGATGGGCTGGCGCATGTGAGCTTTGACACCACACGCACATCGCTGCAGGAAATTGAAAACGCCATTACACAATCGGGCTATTCGGTAGTCCATTAAACTTCCGCTATGAAAATCGAATGGCAAAGTACCGTCACTTGTCCGCAGTGCGGTTACAAAAAGGAGGAGACTATGCCGCAGGACAAGTGCCAGTTCTTCTATAAGTGCACCAACTGCCATGCGGTGCTGCGCCCCTTGCCGGGGGACTGCTGTGTTTTTTGCTCCTACGGCACCGTGCCCTGTCCGCCGATCCAATTGGAGCGGAGCGGGGAGGCAGGTGATTCCAGCGGAGACTGTTGTAATACTCAAAGCGATTTGTTTCGGGACGAATGAATATCGAACACTTGGGCTGCGGTTTGGCTTCGCCCTTCGACAAACCCTTCGACAAGCTCAGGGCAGCGCTCACCGACCACGTTTCGACAGTTCGACGGAGCTCAGTTCGACGGTTCGGTAAGCGGTTCGGCAGGCATTTCGACAAGCTCAATGCACCGTTCACCATAGCACTCACCGTGGGCAGGCTCGGTTCGACTGCGCCCTTCGACCTTGCTCCACTTCGACGGTTCGACGTCGCTCAGTTCGACAAGCTCACTGACCACACCGCATCGCAAGCTCAGTGGCCAAGGGCATCGCTCACCGACCGCACTGACCACACCGCATCGCAGGCTCAACGGACAAGCCTGTCGAAGCCTGGAACACTTGGGTTGCCCTTCGACAAGCCCTTCGACAAGTGGTTCGACAGTTCGACGTCGCTCACCGCATCGCAGGCTCACCATAGCACTCAGGGCATCGCTCAGGGCATCGCTCAGGGCAAGAGCCTGTCGAAGCTCCGATTTACGATTTTAGAATGAATCCCTTGCAGATGTACCGTAGTCCCGTAGGGACGAAAGCTTTGTAGCCAAACGATAAAACCTATAAGGTTTCCAAAACCTTATAGGTTTGAGTGGTTGGTTGCCCAAAACATTAAGCGGAGATGCGCAAACTTGTGTCGAAGATTGGTGCCCCCGGATGTCAGGCAAACCAGGTGACCGGTCCATTCAACCGCGCAGCGATTCAACACGCAGTATTCAACCGCGCCGAAGGCGCTATTCAACGTCCCGCACTTACTTGCCCAAAGATGCGTGGCAAATAGCACTCATCTTGCAAAAAGCCTAAGCGGAAGGACCAAAGCATAAATCCGGCAAAGCAAGTTAGTGCGGGACCGTCTCTTATTTGGCACAGGCGATGCCGGGCGAGGGGGAGGTGTGGGGCTGGTGCGCCGGCAAGATTATTTGAACCTGTGTATCAGATTGGTGTGGCTTGTTTATGGCATTGGAGTGACATGTCAATTTTTGTTAAAATAGTTTAAGCTAATCGCACTAATTTCGCCATAGTATCTTGCTCCCCCGTACATAAAACAGCTGCAAAGAAACAAGAAAGGTACAAAGTATTTTTGATACGCCGGGCACAATCGCCACAAAAAAAGGGGGATGCATTTTTTTATGAAAATTTTTGGTAATTATAGTATTGCTAAATAACTTTGGGCAATATTACCGGTCAACTTGCTACTGAAACGCTATTCAGCCTCAAAAAGGCGTAGGGATTACATCCAATCACCTAAGCCGGAAACCGGTTTCGACTGGGTCGTAAAACCCACACCTTCTTTTTTTCATTTTGTAACTGTTTAGATGCTCCTGTTTTTAGCGCAAAAGCAGAGGGTGCCTAATCAGTTGCTTCATTTCTAAATCAGTTTCTGATGAGCAGACATTACGCGTTGATGATCATCTTTCTATTGATGATTGCTGCCCGACATGGGCTTGCCCAAGGTAGGACCATCAGCGGCACAGTGACTGACCAAAGCGCAGGAGAGCCGCTCCCCGGTGTTAGCGTTCAGGTCAAAGGGCTGAATACTGGCACTGTGACGGATGTGGATGGTCACTACAGCGTACAAGTGCCGTCCAATGAGTCGGTTTTGGTGTTTTCGTACATTGGTTATATCCCGCAGGAGATAGCCGTTGGCGACCGGGATGCGATAGACGTGGCGTTGGTACCTGATGTCATTGGTCTGAAAGAAGTAATTGTCGTCGGTTATGGTACCCAAAAAAGGGAAAATCTGACCGGAGCGGTTTCTACGGTGGATGTGACCAAGACATTGGAAGCCAAGCCTATTGCTGATGTGAGTCGAAGCTTGAAAGGTGTCGTGCCCGGGTTGACGATTACCCACGCTACCGGAAAGCTGAACCAAGATGCCATTATCAAACTTAGGGGCTATGGTTCTATCAATGGTTCAAGTGATCCCCTGGTACTGATTGATGGCGTGGAAGGCCGTCTGTCGGACCTTAACCCTGAATCCATAGAATCCATTTCTGTACTGAAGGATGCCGCCTCAGCCTCTATATATGGTGTTCGGGCGGCTTATGGGGTGATATTGATTACCACCAAAAAAGGAAAGGCCGGCAAGACCGCGGTGACCTATTCCAACAACTTTGCCTTTTCCACACCGATTTGGCATATCAAACATGCGCCCATGGAGCGTCTGATGGATGCCATTCATACCGCCAAAGCACGAAATAATGGCGGGGCCCCCTTCGCTTTCGGAATGGGCGGTCAGGACTGGAGAGATAAAAGTATCGAGTGGGAAAGGCAGTATGGCTACCTCGGAAGTAGCCTGACAGATGAGACGATGATAGAAGGTCGTGACTTTGAAGTCATCAACGGCCAGTTTTATGCCTATCGAAGCTGGGATGTCTTTGGCCAGCTTTTGAATAAAAACGCGCCTTCCAGTACCCACAACTTGTCCATTAGCGGCGGAAACGAAAAGGTTAGCTATAATATCACACTCGCCAATAATGCCAAGGAAGGTCTGTTTAGAGTTAATACGGAGACTTTTGTCAAAAGGACGCTCAATGCCAACGTCTCTGCCAAATTAACCGACCGGATCACCTTAAACTTCCGCAATATCCTGACCAAGAGCAAGTATGAAGAGCCTTTCAGTTATAGAGCCGGCTCCCGATTGGGCGAATTGTTCTACGCTTTGAGATGGCCCAATAACTTCCCTTACGGGGTGGCTGACGGTACTTATTTTGGAGCCCCCAAAGGAGCCAGCTTTATAGGCCCGATCGGTTTTTTGAGAAACGCCAACCGAAACGTGACGAATAGAGATTATTCGCGAAACACCATCGAGTTGGTTACGGATATTATTAAGGCCGATCACCAGGATTTGAAGTTTACAACCAACTTCTCTTATTCTAAGGGAGATGACGAACTGCATGAAAAAGGCGGCGCTGTACCCATAATTAACTGGTGGAGTATCGGACATACGCCAAAATTCGACCCGTTTTATTATTCCGGTTCTACATCCCGAAACCGTACCACCTATAAGTTGTGGAAAGACAGGTTGTACTCCTTCAATGCGTTCGCTAATTATTCCAACACCAGATTGGAAAATCACACGTTCACCATTTTGGGAGGCATGAATGTCGAGCAGAACGATTATTCTTATTTGACTGCCGGCAGGCCGTTTTTGTTGGACCCCAATATGCCGGAATTAGCCACTGCTGTCGGTGATGCGACTGCTGATAATGCAAAAGACCGGTGGAGAGTTTTGGGATTTTTCTCCAGAGTGCAGTACAATTTTAAGGATAAGCTTCTGCTGGAGCTGAATGGCAGATTGGATGGTTCGTCCAAATTCCCGGCGGGAGACAGATTTGCCTTCTTCCCCTCCGGATCCGTAGGATACCGTTTGACCAAAGAAGATTTTGCCAGAGATTTCCTGGACAAAGTCAAAGTCTCCAATTTGAAACTGAGACTTTCCTGGGGCCAAATTGGCAACCAGGACGTCGGTCAGTTTCAGTTTTTGTCCACACTTAATAACCGCGATGCCAGATGGATTACCAGCAGTCAGCTGGAAAAAACCTTCAGCAACCCCCGGGTCGTTTCTTCTTCTTTGACTTGGGAGAAAATTGAGACGGTGGATTTCGGTGTGGATTTGGGCATGTTCAAAAATCATCTTGACCTGACGTTTGATGTCTTTACCAGAAAGAATAAGAACATGCTGGTGCCGGGCGAACAACTTCCCGCCGTGCTGGGGTCTGCTGTGCCGAAGGTCAATGCCGGTGAAATGACCACCAAAGGCTGGGAAGCCTCCGTGAATTTTAGACATGACATCAACAAAGACCTTGGTTTTTTCGTGTCGGGTGTCGTATCCGATGCCGTGTCTAAAATTACTAAGTGGAACAATGAGTCCGGTATCTTATCCGACTTTTACGAGGGCATGACCATTGGTGAAATATGGGGCTTTGAGACGGACAGGCTGTTTCAGGCTGACGACTTCAACCCCGATGGCACTTTAAAGGACAACATTCCCGTCCAGGATCCCAATATGTACGATGCCGGGTTTAACCTGGGCCCGGGCGATGTCAAGTACAAGGATTTGAATGGTGACGGCAAGGTGGATAAGGGCCAATTTACCATTAAAGATCACGGCGATTTGGAAATCATCGGCAATACCACACCCAGATACGAGTACAGTATCCGTGCCGGTATCAACTTCAAAGGCTTTGATTTGGGCGGTTTGCTCCAAGGCATCGGAAAGAGATCGTATTGGGGGATAGGCAATGTGGCGCTGGCTAGCTATCACTACGATGTGTTGTATGATTATCAGACCGACTATTGGAGAGAAGATAATACGGATGCTTTTTATCCGCGACCTTTTGCTTCCAATGCCGGCTCTTATCTTCCCAATACCAAGAATGTTGGACGCCTGCTGAACGGCGGCAAGATGCTGATGTACGGAAAAAACAATTACGTACCGCAGTCCAAATACTTGCAGAATTTGGCCTATCTGCGTCTAAAGGAGCTGAGCATCGGTTATACACTACCGGCACAATTGACGCAAAGATTCTACGTCAGCCGGATGAGAGTGTATTTTGCCGCATACAATTTGGCGACTTGGTCCAAGAACTTTACGCCGGTCGATCCGGAATCAACCATCAACTATTATGGCTCTTTGTCTTTTTATGGCACCCAATTGCCACAAACAAAGAGTCTTTCTTTTGGCTTACAAATAACACTTTGAGATCATGAAAAAAGTCATTTTTTCGTTCTCCATCCTTTTGGCCCTCATCGCCGCGAGTGGTTGTAAGGATTTTCTGGACGTTCAACCCGAAACAGAATTCACTAACGACAATTTTTGGACGAGTGAATCCAACATAGAGGCCTTTTCTTTCGGACTTTACGAAAACTTCAAAGGCTATGGAAATGGTGGCTTTTTTGGTGGTGACCATTTCTTCTCCGTGAATAATGACGATGTCATGGCCCTGGACCAACGTTTGGAGCTGGATTTTCCTACCACGGTACCGGCTACGACCGCAGGCACCAATTGGCAATGGGCGGATATCCGTAAAGCCAACGTACTCATCACCGAAACTCAAAAAGCCCCGTTAGACGATGCGGTTAAGGACAAATATGTGGCCGTCGGTCGCTTCTTCCGCGCTTACCTCTATTGGGACAAGGTGAGAAGATTTGGTGATGTGCCCTACTACGACAAGCCCCTGGATCCGGATGACGAGGCTGCTTTGTATGCACCGCGCACCTCCCGCGTAGAAGTGGTCAACCATATTGTGGACGACCTTGATTTTGCGATCGCTCATTTGCCGGACAGCTATGACAAGACCAAAGTGACTAAGTGGACGGCTTTGGCCCTTAAATCCAGAGTGTGCCTGGCCGCTGCCACCACTTTTAAGTACCACAACGTCGCCGGTGCCGATGTCAATAAGCTGCTCAACGAGTGTGTGGCGGCATCATCGGAGTTGATGGATGCCGATTTTAGCCTGGGTAGTAGCTATTCGGCCTTATTCAACAGCGAAGACTTGTCCTCTAACCCGGAAGTCATCCTGATGAAGAAGTACAATGAAAACATGAAGCATCCTATCCCGAGCTTCATTTTCCACGAGCCCTTTTTCGGCTTCTCCAACTCGGCAGTTTCTTCTTTCTTGATGGCAGACGGCAAGCCTATTCATTATGATGGTGCCCCCCATCCCAATTTTACGGAATGGACCTTTGACACCACAGATACCATTACCACCGCGCTCAGTTCTATTCCGGTCAATGTCGGTATTGCCAATGGACGTGACGGCAGAATGGCTCAGATTATTGATACAACGCGTCTGGTGGTGCCATTTAATAAGGGAATCCCGATGTTTTCACCCATCAAATACACCGCCTATGGAGCGGCTCCCCCACAAGGCGTCGAAGCCACCTCGGACGCGCCTATTTTTAGACTGGGCGAGGTCCTGCTGAATTTTGCAGAAGCCAAAGCAGAATTGGGAAGTATCACCCAAGCGGACCTGGATAATAGCATCAATCTTTTGAGAGCCAGAGCCGGAGTCGCCCCGTTGACCGTAAATGTCGGCTTTGATGCGGATGACCGCGATCCCAGCGTGGACCCGTTGCTCTGGGAGATCAGAAGAGAACGGAGAGTGGAATTAATGCTCGAACCTTTCAGAAAATGGGATCTGATTCGTTGGGCAAAAGGACCTTATTATGATGCCGATAATAGCTTCTATGGGGTTAAAGTCGCCCCCACGGTTCCCTTTGATCCCAGCATCACCGTACTGAAAGATCCCGATGGTCATGTTTATGCACAAGAACCGGGCGATCGAAGAACGCCTTGGGACGACCGCAAATATCTGGAGCCTATTCCTGCCGACCAGCTTACGCTTAACAAGAACTTAACCCAAAATCCCGGTTGGTAATAGCCGGCCGAAAGGCTATAGTTTTGCGGGACGCCAAAGTCGGGTGATTTATCCGGCTTTGGCGTTTTTTTGTTACGCAACTGTTTATCGCTTCTTCAATTCTTCAATTCTTCATCTCTTCGCTGACAAATTTTTTGTGCAACAAAGTCGCTGCCTAATATAAACATCTGAAAATCAATCTATTATGTGTGTGGTTTGGTTAAAAACCAATGAAGCGCAAGTAACCATGACGTTGTCCGGTGTGGTTTGGCAAACCCGACGGTTTTGCTTTACCTTTGCGGTATGAAGCTCCATCCCAATCTGGTCCGCGCCGTGGTGGCCACACTCACCGAGATCTTCCAAAATCAACGCTATGCGGATAAGGCCGTTAATCACCGGCTCCGCTCCAATCCCAAATGGGGCGCCCGCGATCGCGCCTATATCGCCGAAACTATTTACGAGATCGTCCGCTGGTATCGCCTTTACGCGCATGTGCGCGGCGCAGAACCCCAAACAGATGCCGATTGGTATGAGATAGTGGCGATTCATCATTTGATGCGGCAAGAGCCCCTTCCTTCCTGGGATGAATTTGCCGCTGTCTCTCCGGATAGGGTAGCCAACCGCGCCCAAGCCGTCGAGGACTTTGCTGTCACCGAGTCTATACCCGAATGGCTGGACCGGTTAGGGCGCACGGAAATGGAGCATCAATGGGAAGAAACTATCCGCGCATTGAATCGCCGGGCACCTATCGTCCTGCGCACCAATACCCTGAAAACAACACGCAAAGCGCTTCGCGCGCGGCTGGCGCGCGAAGGCATTGAGACCAAGCCCTTTGGCCGCGATGCCCTGGTGCTCAACCGGTACGCCAATGTGTTTGGATTGGACGTCTTCCGGCAAGGCTGGTTTGAAGTCCAGGACGCGGCCTCGCAGGAAGTAGCCGAATTTGTGGATGCCCGCCCCGGTATGCGCATCGTGGATACCTGTGCGGGGGCCGGCGGTAAGTCGCTCCACCTGGCCGCGAAGATGAAGAATAAGGGCCAAATTATTGCTACCGACATTCACGATTACAAACTCAACGAATTGAGAAAACGGGCACGCCGTGCCGGCGTGCATAATATTGTCGTTCGTTCGTTGACCGGCGCCAAGGTCTATAAGCGTCTTTATGACACAGCCGACCGCGTATTGATAGATGCACCGTGCAGCGGCACGGGTGTACTGCGTCGCAATCCCGATACCAAGTGGAAATTGCAGCCGAAGCGCCTGGATGAGCTTCTGGGCATTCAGGCCGACATCCTGGATAAATACAGTCCGATTACCAAAAAAGGCGGACTCCTGATCTATGTCACCTGCTCGGTGCTACCGTCCGAAAACGAACGGCAGATAGCCGCCTTCCTGGAGCGACAGCCCGGTTATGAACTCATTGACCAAAAGACGCTTTTGCCCCAAGACTTTGGTTTCGACGGCTTTTTTATGGCTAAATTGCGGCGGAAATAACCACTATGAATAAAGACCCCGTCATCGCGGGCCGCCATCCGGTGTTGGATGCCTTGCAGGCCGGTGTGCCGTTGGACAAAATTCTACTCCAACAAGGTGTGCGCGGCCCGTTTGAAAAAGAACTTCGCGCGGCCTGCCGCCGGCGTCGCATCCCGCTCCAAGTGGTACCCAAACAGCGCCTGGCCAGGTACTTTGCCGGTAATCATCAGGGGGTCATTGCGATCGGAACGGCTGTGCGATATCAGTCCGTGGATGAGCTGTTGCCCGCCCTGTACGAGCGAGGCGTCACGCCCAAAGTCGTATTGTTGGACGGTATTACGGATGTGCGCAATTTTGGTGCCATCGCCCGCTCCGCAGAGACTTTTGGCTTCCATGCCATTGTTAAGTCCATGACGGGGGCACCGGCAAATGCCATCGCCGTAAAGGCATCGGCCGGCGCCTTGCTCCGAATCCCCGTATGTCGCGAAAAAACCACCGCTTCCGCCATCCGTGCCCTTAAAGAAAATGGCCTGGAAGTCATCGCCATGGATGCCCGTGCCGAAACGCCGGTTTGTGCCATTGATTGGCAGCGCCCCTTGGCCGTCGTCTTGGGCGCCGAAGGCAAGGGGATCGGCGCAGCGGTGCGAAAGGAAGCAGACTTGTTGTGTGCCATCCCCCAAGCCGGTACCATGGACTCGCTCAATGTCTCCGTAGCTGCCGGTATCATTTTTTATGAGTCGGTGCGGGGGACTTGCGCCTAACCGGGGTTGAGTTGCACTCAAGTACACGACGGCAGGGCAGGCTGAATTTTTTTGGTAAATCAAGGAGTCGAGGAACCGATGAACCGATGAATCGAAGAACTGAGGAATCGGAGTTTTTGGCAATTGAACAATAGTCGCCCATGAAGCACTTTCACGATATCGTTGCCTACCGCCGCGCCGTGCGCAAATACCACGACGATCCTGTACCGGATGCAGTCGTCCGACGCTGTATAGAAACGGCGATCCTGGCGCCGAGCAGCAGCAACTTGCAGCTGTGGGAATTCTACCACGTCAAAGATGCCGCCAAGAAGCAGGCACTTGTCGAAGCTTGCATGTCCCAGCCCGCTGCGCGGTATGCGCCCAATCTCGTTGTGGTTGTGGCCCGCCATGACCTGTGGCGCGAAAGGTGCCGCGCCAACCTGGAATTCGTACAAAGCCTGCCTGAGGACGAGCCGGATGAAAAGCCCATTAAGGCAGCCCGCTATTTCACCAAGACCATCCCGACGCTGTACTGGGACTTTTTCGGGGTGGCAGGCTTGTTGAAAAAGCTGTTTGCCTTTCTGGTGGGACTGCGGCGACCGATGTTTCGTGAAGTGTCGGCGTCCGAAGTGCGGACGATGACGCAAAAGAGCGTGGGTCTGGCGGCACAGACCTTTATGCTCGCACTGGCCGCCGAAGGATATGACTCCTGCCCGATGGAAGGCTTTGATTCCAGGCGCATCCGCCGGATACTCGGGCTGCCGCGCGGCGCGATGATCAATATGGTCATCTCCTGCGGCAAGCGCGCGCCGGGCGGCATTTACGGACCGCGATTCCGTCTGCCGCTTGAGAAGGTGTTTTTTGAAGTGTAGCTGAATGGTGGCGGGATAGCTTAAGTTACAATGTAACTGTTTAGGTACCCGCTGTTTTTGCGCTAAAATGCCCTTTTTGCACCTACCTTTGCCAGAATTTTCTCATGTAGCGCTGCTACACATCGAAAATTTTAGCTTCGGTAGGCACAAAAATGCCTATTTTATCCCTAAAAACAGGAGCACCTAAACAGTCACGTTACAATCACTGGCATCTATGAACTTGCGACAACTTTTTCTGCAGCATGTGGCCCAGACATCGCCATTCCCCATGGGGCTGGATATCGTTCGGGGCGAGGGCATATATCTGTATTCGCGCCGGGGCAAGGCTTATATGGATATGATATCGGGCATCGGCGTAAGCAGCCTTGGACACAGCCATCCGCAGGTGGTACGGGCCGTACAGACACAGGCGGCGCGTTATATGCATGCCATGGTGTACGGCGAACTGGTGCTGTCGCCCCAGGTACAATTGGCCAAGGCGCTGACGGACCGGCTCCCCCGCACACTGGATGCCGTCTATTTTGTCAATTCCGGAGCCGAGGCCGTCGAGGGCGCGATGAAACTGGCCAAGAAATATACCGGCCGGTATGAGTTGGTCGCCTGTACCAATGCCTATCATGGCAGTACCCACGGCGCCGCCGCCCTGATGCGTCCCGCCACTTACAACCGCGGCTACCATCCGCTAATGCCCGGTGTGCGACACATGCGTTTTGGTGCGGAAGCCGATCTGGCACTGATAGACGAGCGGACGGCGGCGGTCATCATCGAGCCTGTGCAGGGTGAAGCAGGTGTGCGCACCGCCTCCCGCCGCTATTGGAAGGCTTTGCGCCGGCGTTGCCGGCAGGTGGGAGCACTCCTGATTTTGGATGAGATACAGACCGGCTACGGTCGCACCGGGCATTTATTTGCCTTTCAGGGATTGGGTATCACGCCGGATATCTTGCTGACGGCCAAGGCCATGGGCGGCGGCATGCCGCTCGGCGCTTTCATTGCCCCGCGCCGCATTATGCGCGTATTGTCATCCAATCCCATACTCGGTCACATCACCACTTTCGGGGGGCATCCGGTCAGCGCGGCGGCGGGGCTGGCTGCGCTGCGCGTCTTGACACGTAGTAAACTGATGGATCGGGTAAAGGAGAAAGAAGCACTTTTTCGGGAGCTATTGGAAGATCATCCGGCTGTGGTGGAAATCCGAAGTGCGGGCCTGATGATGGCAGTGGAGCTGGCTTCTGCGGCCAAGGTACGGGACGTCGTCAGCCGCTGTCTGGATGAGGGCGTGATCATAGATTGGTTTTTGTTCAACGACAAGAGTTTTCGGCTGGCGCCGCCGCTGGTCATCACCAAAGCGGAGATCCGCCGGTCCAGCCGGATTATTCGCCGGGCTTTGGACGGGTAGCCGAGGAGGCCGCACGCCGTTTTTCTGCCTCCTCCCGGATGAAGGCTTTGAGTATGCGGATGCCGTTTTCCATTTGGTCGTTGTTGTTGATGACGATGTCGGCGCGGTCAATGTGGGGTCGGATGTATTTTTCATAGGTAGGC
>JALVEF010000050.1 GCA_027031185.1 Saprospiraceae bacterium | reverse complement strand
CGGGTTGAAGAAGTGGATACCCAGCACGCGCTCCGGGCGGGTGCAGGCTGAGGCGATGGCGGCAATGGAAAGCGACGAGGTGTTGGAGGCCAGTAAGGTCGTAGGCGACACGATGGCTTCCAGATCACCAAAGACCTTTTTCTTGATGTCCAGGTCTTCTATAATGGCTTCGATGACCAGGTCGGCATCGGTCATAGGGGAAAGGCTGTCCACGAAATAGATGCGCCCGAAGATCTCTTTGGCCGCGTCATCGGGGATTTTGCCCTTAGCAGCCAGGCGATTGAGGATATGGGTCAGAAAGTCGCGCGCCGCGGTCAGGGCCTCGGGGCGGGTATCCATCAATAGTACTTCGTGGCCGTGCATGGCCGCCACTTGGGCAATGCCCCGGCCCATGCTGCCGGCGCCGATAATGCCGATGCGTTCCATTGTCGTATGATTTAGCCGGTCAAAGGTAGCAAGAATGCTTTCATGGAAAACTTTTTTGGTTGGATTGTCCCACTCACTCCTATTGGCTTTGTTGCAGGCATAGGCAGGAAAGCAGCTCTTGCCATGCCATGCCATGCTTGCCTTGCCTTGCTTTGCTTTGCTTTGCCGTCCCGCACTTACTTGCCCATGAATGCGGGGCAAGTGGCCTAATCCGGTAAAAGCCATAGGCGGAAGGGGCAATCCCCAAATCAAGCAAAGCAAGTAAGTGCGGGACGGGATAAAAAGCCCCAAATAATTATTGCCCATGCACCGTCGGCTGAAGCCGACGGCAATGTTGCTTTGTTTTGCTGTAACTGTTTAGTTCTTCATCGCGTCTCTGACAATTTTTTTTTTTGCAACAAAGACACACCTGTTTGTCAGGCCGCAAAGGCCTGAAAATAGGTGTGGGGTCGCGTTGAATTGCCGTTGCCTTGGTTACAGTTGGTCCAGGTTGTGGCGGGCGATGGCGTTGCCGGGATCTAATTGGAGTGCTTTTTGGAAGTAGCGGCGCGCCTGCTTGCGGTCTGTGGCGAGATAGGCCGTGCCGAGGTTGTTGTAGAGATCTGCCGAATCGAGCCCCAGGCTGTGAGCGCGTTCCAGCCACTGGATGGCATCCCGGTGGTTGCCTTGTCGCAGTAGGGCCAGGCCACCGAGATGGTAGAAAAACGGTTCATCGGGGTAAAGTTTTACAGCAGCGCGGCAGGTAGCTTCCAGTCCCTTGAAGTCTGCCTGCTTCCAGCGGCAGCGGGCCAGGGCTTTGAGCGCATCCTTACCGCCGGCCCGGGCTGCTTTGGCAAAGTCGAGGCAAGCGCCGCGGTAGTTGTCCATTCGCTGTAGCAGCACGCCGCGATTGTAGAAGTACTCCGGCAGTGGGGCAGACTTTATCAATTGATTGTACAGGCGCAGGCTCTGGTTGAGCTTGCCCAGATGTTGGTAAGCCATGGCCTTAAGCTCCAGGACTTGCTGTTTCCATTTGGCTTCATCGGGGACGCGATCCAATTCGGCAAAGGCACGGTGTGCCCAGGCGGTTTGGATGAGCAAGTGCGCTTTGCGCAGGCGGTACAGCGGCCGGTCTTCGAGAGACAGCGCCTCGTCAATGGCCTGTAGCGCGCGGTCGAACTGTCCCATTGCCTGATACGTGGCGGCCGCCAGTGCGGGTACTTCGGCGGCGCGAGGGCGCTGGCGGCGGAGTATGGCGATGTCCTCCAATGTGCGGTCAAAAAATTTTTTGTCAAAAAAAATTTTTGCCCGCCGGTAGCGCGCTTCAAACAGGGTGGAATCTTCCTTCAAAGCCTGCTCGAAATAGTCCAGCGCTCGTGAGGGGATTTGCTTGCGCTGAAACTCAACACCTTTCATATAATACTTTTGCGCCAGATTTTGTGCGCCGGCCGGGTGCGCCGAGAGACAAAAAGCTAACAATAAGATTACAAGTGGTTTGTGGCGATTCGGGGAGCGCGTGGACATAGCAAACTTGGCATTTTACTTGCAAGACTCGGGGTGTACCCGAAGGTCAAACATACTATGAGAAAACTTTTTTGACTTCGGGAGTTTACCGGCCGTTTGGCGGCCGGTGTGGTGCGTAAAAGAAACTACCCGAGCCATGTTGAAGATATACGTCCGTTTTCTATTCGTGTTGCTCCCGCTCTCATTGATGGGTTATACCCAGGAAGACGTGACGGACTTCACTTCCAACTACGGCTATATCGCCGTTCGCCAGTCCATAGACTATGACATCCCCGCCAGCATCATCCTGGCGCAGGCCTTTTTGGAGTCGCGCCACGGGACCAGCGACCTGGCGGTGCAATACAACAACTTCTTCGGTATCAAAAGCAAGCGCAACTGGGACGGTGGTGCGGTCTTGCTGCGGTCAGCAGAGTATCATCACCATCGGCGCATCGTGAAGACATCGAAGTTCCGCTATTACGCCACGCCGGAGGATTCCTGGCGCGATCATTCGGAGTTTTTGGCTTCCGGTCCGCGGTATCGCAAGCTGTTTGCACTCGGTTCCATGAATTATCGCGGGTGGGCACGCGGGCTGCAGCGAGCCGGTTATGCCACTGACCCAAATTATGCCAAGAAGCTCATCCGCCTGATAGAGCGGCATCACTTTCATGACTTTGACCGGCTGGCTGTACTGGTGAAGTACAATAGGGATATAGTAATGGAGCGCTTTGATGTGGCCAACCGGGAGAGTATCGCTGTCTGTCTCGAGCGCTTGCGGACGCCGATGGCCAATGTGCGTTCCAGGGACTTGCTGAATACTTCTCCGTCCGCTACCGCCGACATACAATCGGTGGTGGCCGAAGCGCGAGACGACCACCCGCTAAAAGAAAATGTCTTTTACATCTATCTGTCGGACGAAGACGAGCCCGTCATCAAGGAGGTCGCCCTGACTTCGCTCCGCGGAAGTGATGTGGAAATGTAAGAATAGGAAAGTAGGTAAGTTTTCATATCTGTAAGTGGTTGGCCGGCTGTGCAATAGTGTGCAGTCGGCTTTTTAATGAAAAGTAGTTGAATGCTAGCGCGTTGAACACTGGCGTGTTGAACCGTTCCGCACATACTGGCAGGGGCCCCTGCCAGTATGTGCGGAACGTTGAAAACTGGCACTTCGATACGGTAGGGACGGTCCAAGGTCAATGGTCCAAGGACCAAGCTGCCGCTTCGATAGGCTCAGCGATCCCAGGTCAACGGTAGCCTGTCAGGATTTAGTAAATGCGGGCCCGTCTCTTATTTGGTACAATGTGGTGTGCCGGCGGGCGGGAAGGTGTTCGGCATTGCTGTCGGCTTTAGCCGGCGGGAACCGGAAAGATTATCTGAACCTGTGACTATAGTTTCCTTGCTTTGCATTGCCATCGGCTTTAGCCGACTTTGCCGGACAAAAGTGCAAAAAAACAACCGGGGCTTCAGCCCCCATCCGCCGGCACAGTTGCCAGGAAGCACCGAATAGCCTTTTGCCGGCGCCCGCCGGCAAAATATTCCTTCTAACCGCTGATTGGAATGCGTAATCGTGTCGCTCCTGACGGAGCTAAATGGTTTGGGAACAACCACCGTTACAAAGGTACAGCTCCTACGGAGCTTACAAAACATGTAACTGTTTAAGTGCTCCTGTTTTTTAAGCACAAAAAAAACGGGTACCTAACAGTTATGGACTATCTTTGTGGAGAAGAGATGAATATGAGATGGTATTGGTTTGTTGTCGTTTCCACTTTATTATTGGCCTGCGGCTCGTCAAATACAAAAAAGCGGGATGGCGCCGATATGGATACGCCCCGCGAGGCGGCTTCGGAAGCGCGGGTAGATAGTGCCGCCGGTGCGGGTAGTTTGGCGGATACAATCAGCGGGGACCGTGCATCGGTTGGGAATGCAGAGTCGGCTGATAGCACTGCCGGGGAATCTTCGGATCATTATGTGATAAAGTATTCCGAAGCAGAACTGGAGAATTTCCTGGACAGTATAGCTCGCCTCAATCCCAAAACTTGGACAAAGCGATTGACCTTTCCCTTAGATTCTGTGCTGTGGCGGAAACCCGTCCCATTGGATGTCCGGCTCCGTGCGTCCGATTTTGATAGCTTAAAGGCCGGATGTGAAAGGGGGGCACTGGACTATAAGTTTGCAAAACGGATCTTCCCCGATTTGTCAATAGATAGCGCGGATTTGAAGGATTTGCTGGGTTTCCTTAGGGCTAAGGAAAACGAGATCCCCATTGGGTTTTACCCGTTTACGAAGTCGAAGTTTGGCAAGTTTGCTGTATCAGTGGGCTATGATCAGGGTGGATTTTGGGATAATGATGTGTACTTTTTTGTGGGCAACAAGATTATCTCTAAGCACAATGTGGAGCACCACTATGGATTAGAGTTGAAAGGATTTTGGGATGAGAAGGGTAGCTTGGTCGTATATTACAATGTGAACTATGCCAGCGGGACGGGCGTGTCCTGGTATCAAAATAACTTTTACAGGTTTGAGAACAGGCGGCTGGTGCCAATGTTTCACGAACTCAAAAGCGCCTATCTTGACCCTAGCTGGGGTTCGCGGCCTATTGAAGTAAAGTCCGAAGTTGTTGGGACTGCGCCGTTGGCCATTAAGTTTGTTTTCAAAACCGATCTAAGATGTGACTGGGAAGACCCGCTTCAGGAGTTTGTCAATGACTCGATTGTGGTGCGTTATCGCTATGACAGTCAGAAAAAGACTTACCGGCGTGTGTTTAGCGATAAGAAATGGAACGAGTACAAGATGATGTCCTATTATTTGGAGGCGTCCCAGAATCTGTTTGTCAATGCCTATGCCCGTGAACTCAGGGCCTATCTGCATAGTGGAGACAAGGAGAAGCGAGACTTGGTGCTGTGTTATTTGAGCAAGGTGAAGGAGTATGTGAATTGAGTGTTTGCTCCGGAACTTTTTTGTCCGTCCTTCAAGTTTGCCGAATCCTATCCCGGCACTGCCGGACTTATGTCTGGTATATCGGTGTACACTCTTTTTGCAAGTAAAAATAGGGGTAACTGTTTAGGTCAAAAAATACCGGAGTTGTGTTTTTTTCGTAACTTTGCGGAAAAGCCCCCTTAGTTTGAAGTTACCAAACAACATAGAATCGTGTCATGTAATTATTCGCAAGTTGACTCAACAGGTCGAAGCACTAACGATATTAGTTGAAAAACAGACAGTAAGAATCAAGAAGCAAGAATTGAGAATCAAGAAGCAAGGAGCAAGAATAAAAGAACTTGAGTCTCGATTGAATCAGAATAGTCAAAATTCGTCCAAGCCACCCAGCTCTGATATTTACAAACCTAAAAAGAAAAGAAGGAGCGGTCTGC
>JALVEF010000049.1 GCA_027031185.1 Saprospiraceae bacterium | reverse complement strand
CAAACAACTCCGAGTTAGAGATATTTACAAAATTTTGGTCATCATTAGGGGTTATAATTTCATCATAATCAATGCTTTGGTTATCCCAATTGGGCTTAGATGACACGTCAATCAAATAATTATCACTTCCTTGGTTTCTCACGATCTGTCCGGAGAAGTTGGCCAGTACCTTGCCCGGTCCGCTGGCGTTAATCATTGCTTGCATCATGGTAACTCCACCGGCAACAGATTGGAGTTGTTCTGCTATGGTTTCTTCGGCCACTTTTTGGGCGTCGGAGGAGGGGATAAAGTCCACGGTCAGGGATCCATAAATAGATGCTTTTCCATTACCGTCGGTTTCGGCATAATTGTGCGCGATGGCATAGAAAGTATGACTGCCGGCGGAGATATCATAGACGCGGGTATTGGCAAAAGTACCTGTGTTCAAATCATTGTCAATGGCTTCGACTGATACATAATGTAAGTTGTCCCAGTTCATATTATCGCTGGCGTCTAGTACAATCCGGTCGCCCGGGTCGGCGACACATTCACCATCGAAGCGGACAATGGCTTTGCCGGCAGTGGGTGCCTGGATGGAGACCTGGCCGACGACTTCTTTGTTGGTGAGGTCTTTGTTGATCACGTTGACAGGCGAAAAGGCCACGATTTCGCCACTGCTGTTGGCCACGTACTTGACGGTTAGTCTCCCATACAGGTCAATTATGCCATTGCCGTCGGTTTCGACATAATTGTGTGCGACAGCATAATAAGTATGGTTGCCCGGTGTCACATCATACACGCGTGTATGAGAGAAAACGCTTACATTGTTGGACGCGGAAATGGCCTCAACAGATGTACTCCCGTCATTGATGTGCCAGTCCGTATCATCGCTGGCGGCCAGTATAATCAGGTCACCCGGATCGGAGTAAACATTACCGTCAAAAGTGACGATGACCTTGCCGGCCTCCGGTGCATGAAAGCTGACCTGGCCGATGACTTGCTTGGTTTGGACATTTAGGCCGACGACAACCATCAAAGTGTCCTTGACGATCACCTGGGCATGCAAGGCCACACTCGCAATGAGAAGAAAGAGTAGAGAAAGATTTTTCATGCTTTTGGTTTTAGTGTGGTGAGAAAAAGAAAGACTCAACCTCCAAAACCAAAGTGCAGTTTGCGATCATTACCTAAGTAGCAAAAGTGATATCGGCAAAGGTAATGGTCTGTATCCGGTTTGTCAAGCATTGGTGGTGAAAAATGTAAGCCGGCTTTTGGCATTGCAAAATAGTCTTGCATTTTGCAGACAATGTTTTGTCAAGGGGAAAGCGGGACGCTATCCGGACCGCTTTTGGTGTTTTTTAGGTGGCGGAAAGTGTCGGGTTGTGCTCCGGTGGCCATCAAGCGGCAAGGCCCAGCCTATCCATATAACGAAAATCCAAATGTTTTCCCTACCCAAGAAGACAGAAAAAAAGTTTTTAAAAAAAATTCGGTTTTTTTTGGGAAAGTCCAAATCAAATATTCTATCTTTACGCCGCGATGAGAACGAAACGATGAAAAAGAGCGCCCCTTCTGCAATTTTTAGTTGTTGATATCCGTTCTCATTGTATCTGTCCGACGGCCTTTCCCGGCTATGCGGATATCCCTATGAGGAACACTACTACACTACTGGTTGGAAGCACTACCACCCATCACCGGCGAAGCCGGTGAAATCTTCCCTGAACATATTCTGATTTTTGAGGAGTTTGTGCACGGTTGCTGCGGGTACCGTTTGTATCCACATGCGCTCGCTGTGCCACTCAGGGATTTTATTGTTCACCCCCAAATTAGCACCCAAATGATGACCAGAGTAGTAGTTCTTTTTGTACTGATGATGATTGCCAATCTTGGAAAAGCCCAAGTGCCGGCTGAGCACATGGTGAAGCAGTGTTATGCTGAGCGGCTTCGTAACTTAGACAATGATCCGATTGATGTGGATGCGGTTTTTGGCCATTTTGAGCAGAAATTGTTAGCTTCCGGTTATTTGGCAAATACATCGCGGGACGGGTATAGTCGTCTGATCGCTGATCTGCTCAATGACGATGTACGTGTCCCGGTAAATGACTGGGCTATGGCGTCACCGGATTTGGCTTCTCTGGCAATGAATTCCAATCTGACGGCCGGTATGTTGTGTTTTCAGCAATCCATAGAGGACAGCCGGGAGACGCCGGCTTCCATGCTGAATATGTCCCCTTACTTGGACGCCATCACACAAGACTATAACCTCGGAATGAAGCATACGGATATTGGTCTGGTTCGAGCCATTTCTGATGCCGATTTTGAAAAGACAATGTACAAGGTACCGGTGTTATTAATTATCCACGGTATTGCACAGTACAAAGAAGAGATGTACCAATTGACGCTCAATTACTAATGGCCGGGAGCAGGCCATCCCAAAAAGCGATTTGGATAAGGACACCGCCCGGTGTCCTTATTTTTTTGTAACTGTTTAGGTACCCGCTGTTTTTGCGCTAAAATGGCCTTTTCGCGCCTGTCTTTGGTTTGTAACTGTTTGAGCACTACCGGTCTCTTCTAATGATGCGAAACGCCTATCTTTGTCCGCTAATCTCTTCGTGATGAGAATTTTACCGGCCTTTGTCTTGCTTATTATCAACCTGTCCGGCTTGCAGGCCCAACGCCACTTCCGCAATGATATCAATACCATCTATCTGCACTTTCATTGGGCATACCAGATACCGGGAGGTGACTTAAAGATGCGATTTGGTCCAAGCCAGGCCGTGGGGATAGATGCGGAATGGATGACTGGCCGCCATGCCGTTGCTTTTGGGATGCGGGCGGCTTTTTTTTACGGTAGTCGTGTAAAAGAGGATGTGGCCGCCTTGTTTCGCAATGCCCAGGGCTGGGTTTTTGGTACTGACCGGACGGCAACACAAATCATCCTGAGGGAGCGCGGTTGGTGGGCAGGAGTCCACATTGGGAAGCTATTTCCCGTCCATCCGGCCCGCAATCCGCGATCCGGTATTCGTTTGAGCCTGAGCGGCGGATTCATTCGCCATCGCATCAAGGTCCAAGACCAGTTTGATTCGGCCCGGCAATTTCAGGGGGAATATGCCAAGGGCTATGACCGGCTGACGGGTGGTTTGTATTTGGCGCCTTTTGTCGGATATCAGCACACGTCACTCAACCGCTATATCAATTTGATTGCCGGCGTGGAATGGACACTGGCGGGCACCCGGAGTTTGCGCTCCTGGGATTATGACTTGATGCGGGCCGACACACGTCGTCGCGCAGACCGATTGATGAACTTCCTGGTGGGTTTTTCGCTCCCGCTCTTTGTCGGTGATTCCGGCAGCGATGTGGAATATTGAGTTTGAATACCTGTATGCCGTTTACCTTTGTATGTGCTATATCACTTTTCGAGTTGGCTTAGGAGATTGGTGGAGTATTACTCATTGGCCGGAATCGTAGTGCTATTTCCCAAAAAAGATGATAACAATCATCTTCCGTTTTTTTGGCAGTATTTTTGAACATTAGCCGGTAGCATTATCGTTTTGGCTAATGTTTAAGAAGCTAATAGTCTTTTCACTGGCTGTGCTGGTTACTGTCTCCCCAACGGTTGTCTGGTTACAAGGAGCAGATTCCGGTATGGGAGGTGTTGTCGTCAATCCTTCGGATGCTGATGACAACGACAGTACCAGTGATGATGTACCACTTCCCGATACGGACAACGACGGTATAGTGGATACCCTGGACTTGGATGATGATAATGATGGTATTCTTGATGTGGATGAGCGGGGATTCGACAGAACGAATTTTCACCCGGCGTGTTCCTCTTTTTCAATGGATTTTACCGGGCCGGCTGTATTGGAGTCAGGTACGGATAAATCGGTCGGTGCGGTCTATCGCTATTCCAGCGTGGCTGCCGGTATTGATGCGCTGGTGACGGTTGAAGATATCGTCAACGCCTATATCGCTGATATTGATGACAACTTATCCGACGCTTCCCATTTTAAGCCGATCACCGGCTGCGTGATCCCCAATGCAGGGGACCACGCTTATGTGGAGTATCGCATCCAATTTGTTCTTTCCGGTACGACAACGCCCACAGTCATCCAAAACTTTTTTGTCAATTTTAATGATATTGACGGAGAAAATGAACTTTCAGAAGAAAATTATGCCAATCTGCCCACGTCTTATACCGTTGAAGATCCGACGGACCTTATCATATCTGACAATGGCTGGGTGAGGGCCACTGGCCCCACATATTCCAATCCTGGTGCCAGCAATGCATACCCGGAAGTCAACTTGGCCGTTCGCTATATCCGGAAGTCAGAACTCATGATACGGGTGGGTGCCGTCGCTCATCAGGATAATGTTTATGAGGAGCGTTTGCACAGTATCGAATTTGCATGCGTGAATAATTTTGCCAACCCCCATACCTATTTCCTGGATTTTGACCTGGATGGTATCGTCAACGTATTCGATCTGGATTCCGATGATGATGGCATTTATGACTTGGTAGAGAATGGCAACGGTGCTCTTGACACCGATCGCGATGGGATGATTGACGGCAGTGTAGGAACCAACGGCTTGCCGGATGCAGTGGAGACTGCACCGGAGTCCGGTGCCATCAACTATACCATTGCCGAAAGTGCCGAGGATGGAGACAATTATCCCAATTTCCTGGATATAGATGCCGACGGCGACGGCATCCCCGACAATATAGAGGCACAGACGACGGCAGCGTATTTGCCGCCCTCCGGCGCGGATACCGATCTCAACGGCGTAGATGATGCTTATGATACCTATGGGTCGCCTCTTTCCCCGGTCAATACCGATGGTGCGGACCTCCCCGACTATTTGGATGCCAACTCGGATAATGATGATTTCCCTGACATCCAAGAAAACAACAATGCATCCAACATCGAATCGGGTATAGATGCAGACACAGACGGGTTGGATGATAACTTTGATTCGCAGTTGTCCATTTGGGATGCCAATGACCATATTAACGACCCGAACCCTTCTACCTTAGGGGATGCGGATGGCGATGTAGCTTCTGATGGCAATAACGCCGTGCCTATGACGCAGGATGTGGATTTTCGTGATGCTTCCAGTGTGATCACCGATCCGGGCCACGTAGCAGCCAATGACCAATGTAACGATAACGGCACTTCAGGCGACCCGACAGACGACTTTATCACGTTTACGCTCAACCCGACAGGCTACAACCTGGCCGCCGACTATACGGTGAGCGTGCCAGCGGGCTATACGGTGACACCGGCGACTGCGGCCTATGGCACCGCCACCACTTTCACACTCAACCCCGGCTCTGCCGGTGGTGGT
>JALVEF010000048.1 GCA_027031185.1 Saprospiraceae bacterium | reverse complement strand
ACCCATCATCAAGCCTGTCGGCGGACATGCGGTCTATGTGGATGCCAAGGCGTTTTATCCGCACATACCGCCAGAGGAATTTCCCGGTCACGCGCTGGGCATTGAGTTGTATCGTCTCAGCGGTATTCGGGCGGTAGAGATCGGGTCGGTCATGTTTGGGCATAAGGATGAGCACGGCAATTTCGTGCCGGCGCCGATGGAGTTGATCCGGATGGCTATCCCGCGGCGGGTCTATACGCAGAGCCATATTGACTATGTCGTGGAGAGCTTTGCGGAATTGATCAAAACCCGCGACCAGGTCCGCGGGTACCGGATCGTCAAGGAGCCGCGCTTTTTGCGGCATTTTACGGCCTGGCTGGAACCGATCTGATTCAATTAAAAATTAAAAATTAAAAATGAAAAATAGGGGTGAATCGTCCTGCACTTACTTGCCCAAAGGGCGTGGCAAATAGCGCGCATCCTGCATTAGGCAAATGTGGAAAGGGGCAAGGCCCAAACCTGGTAAGCAAGTAAGTGCGGGGCGTTGAAAAGTCCTTTCGTTAATTGACCCCGGAGGGGTCATATGTTTATAGAAGTAAGCAAAAAAACAAAAACGACCCCGGAGGGGGCGCATATCTTTTCGCGGCTCATCGAAGTGACCAGGCATGTCGAACCGTCAGCGGGCTGGTGAGTGCTGACGAAAGTTTGGCAAACCGTGGTGTGGTGCAAGCTCAGAATCTTTTTTTGAGGGCGAGCTCGGTGGCAATCAGGGGGGCGACGATCAGAATGGCGAACAGGCCAACGAAGAGGGCAGGCCTGGCAGCGAATGCCGGCAGATACCGGGCCGCAAAGCCGAGCGCCATAATGCCTAATCCCACCCACTGAAAGGCGGTCGCCGAATAACGCTGGGCAAAGTCCCAGGCGGCCTGGCTGCTGCGCGCCCGGCGGCTGCGGTGTCCTTTCCTGCCGTGGCGGTCCCGCGGCGGCCGACGCTTGAAAAACCAACCTAACAGGTAGTACATCAGACCGGTAAAGTAACTGACTAAGATGAGTTTGTCCATAAGAGCAAAGATAGGGTATTGTGGTGAGTCCACTCTACAAACGCCGTAGCTAATAAGAACCACCTTAATAATCCCGGAATTATTGGGACTATGCAAAGATTTCGTGGAGGCAAACGCTCAAATTACGAAGCTAAATAGTTGCTACCTTTGTCGCAAAAGCCTAACCATGAAATATCGCACGGAAAGAGATTCTATCGGCCCTGTCAAAGTACCCGCCGATAAGTATTGGGGCGCACAAACGCAGCGCTCGTTTCAGAACTTCAAAATCGGTGGCGATAAGATGCCGCGGGAAATTATCCGGGCCTTCGCCATCCTCAAGAAAGCAGCCGCCCAAGCCAATGCCGAACTGGGTGTCCTGCCAAAAAGTAAGGCCGCACTGATCGCCAAAGTGGCAGATGAAATCCTGAAAGGAAAACTCGATGATCAGTTTCCGCTGGTGGTCTGGCAAACGGGTAGCGGCACGCAGTCCAATATGAATGTCAATGAAGTCATCGCCAATCGCGCGCATGTGCTCAAAGGCGGCCGGCTGACCGACAAGGAGAAGATATTGCACCCCAATGACGATGTCAACAAGTCCCAGAGCTCGAATGACACTTTTCCCACGGCTATGCACATTGCCGCCTACACGATGCTGATGGAGCGTACCATCCCGGGTATCAAACAGCTGCGCAATACGCTGGCCGAAAAGGCAAAGGCCTTCCGTAAAATCGTTAAAATCGGGCGGACGCATTTTATGGATGCGACGCCGCTGACGCTCGGACAGGAGTTTTCGGGCTATGTGGCTCAGCTGGACCACGGCATCAAGGCCATTGAGTGTGCGCTCAAGCACTTGTCCGAGCTGGCGCTGGGTGGCACGGCCGTTGGCACGGGACTGAACACACCCGCCGGCTATGCCAAGTTGGTCGCTAAGAAAATCGCCCAATTGACGGGCTATCCTTTCAAGACGGCTCCCAACAAGTTTGAAGCGCTGGCCGCCCACGATGCCATCGTCGAAGCACACGGTGCCCTGAAGACGGTGGCCGTGTCCCTGATGAAGATCGGCAATGATATCCGGATGCTCGCCTCCGGCCCGCGCAGCGGGATCGGTGAAATCATCATCCCCGCCAACGAACCGGGCTCATCCATCATGCCCGGCAAGGTCAATCCCACACAGGCCGAGGCGCTCACGATGGTCGCCGCCCAAGTTCTTGGCAACGATGTGGCGATCAACGTGGGCGGCGCCAACGGCCAGTTTGAGCTCAATGTCTTTAAGCCGATGATGATTTTCAATTTCCTACATTCCGCGCGGCTCATCGGTGATGCGTGCGTATCTTTTGAAAAAAATCTCGCCCGCGGCATCCGGCCCAATACCAAGCGCATCAAAGAATTGCTGGAAAATTCGCTCATGCTGGTCACCGCGCTCAACACTAAAATCGGCTATGACAATGCGGCCAAAATCGCCAAGAAAGCTTACAAAGATGACATCAGCTTGCGCGAGGCGGCCATCCGGTTGGGCTTGTTGACGTCGGAAGAATTTGACAAGTATGTCCGGCCGGAAAAGATGATCGGGCCGATGAAGAAGTGAGTCACGCCTTGTGCCGTCATTCCAGGCTGCCGCTGCCGCTATGCGCACGCCCGTGCGCATAGCGGCAGCGGGCGTTACCTGCCCGGCTTGAAGCTGTCCCACCGGGCCTTGTAGCCGCGCACGTCATAATGCACGTGCTGTGTCCCGGGGTAGAGGCCCACGCCGCCCTCGTCTTTGATGACGGCATGTTCCAGAAGGTCGAGGACGATTTCCTTGTCACGGCGGTTGCGGAGGCCGTCATCGTTGATGTCGTAAATAGAAATGTCGGCGGCTTCGCCCCGGATGTGGCGGCTCAACTTGGCGCCCCCGATGCGTCTGTTGTATCGCGGATGCCGGTGGCCGTTGACGATTTCAAATCCCGTTTCATTGTATCCGCGGGCGTACAGACTGTCCATCAGCTCCAGGGTCTTGAATAGTAGTTTTTCGTTTAGGATGGTAGTGACATCGGGGCGCCGGCCGAGAATACAGTCCTTAAAGTCTTCGTCCTTGCATACAAACCGTTTGATGCGGAAATCCGCTGCAATGAAACGTTGCAAGTCTTCACGGGAGATGCGATAATAGGTGACCTCTTGCAGCATCTTGCGATATTCCGGCAAATCCGAGTCCGTTCGTTGGAGGTAGTCACGGTCCAACTGATCATACCGGAGTGTGGGCAGTTCCGACAAGATGCGCCGGATCCGGGCGCGGTCATAGACCGGTTTGTTTTCGGGATGGCGCCAATCGTACAGCCATTCGGACAGACGGTCGCGGAATCGCCAATTGGTAAACCACAGGAATAGCCCTGAAAGTAGCAGCGGCAACAGAATGGTGGCTATGCGTTTCATTTTTTTGTTGAATTGCTTACGCGTTGAATTTACGCCTTGCGGCGCGTTGAATTGTTGAATTTACACCAAAAAGGTGTAGCAGCCCCGCACTTACTTGTTATGCAGGACTTTAGCTTTGGTCCTTCCGCATAGTCTTTTTGACAGTTACCGGTTACCAATTTTCAACCACTTCTATCCTGTCAAAAAATGGCGCGGGCCTGCACACTGCCCGTGTGGATGACCCGTGCGCCCGTACCCGTCTGCCGGCCACTGTACAAAAGGCTGAGTACGACGGTCTTGGTGAGTGGTTTGTCCAGGCTGACATTCCAAAGCAGATTCCGCCCCGGGCGCAGTCCTTTGAGAATGGAGAAGCCGATGGCACTGTCGGGCGCCCCGTCAAAGCTAATGTTCACCAGCGAAAAATCTGCCCTGATGCGTACCGCTCCCATTGCATCGGCACGGCGACGGTTTTTGGGTGTCCAGGTCAGTTCATAATTGAGCATGCGCGCGCGAAGTCTTTCCGGCCGATTGTCGCGGGCGCGTTTGCCGGATAAGCCTGCCCCAAAGCTGTGACGCAGGAGTCCCCGGCGGAAAAAGGAGAGAGAAGTTTTGACGCCTTCGGCGTCAATGGTATAGTTTCGTTCGAGAAAGGTCTCGGCTTCGCTGGTTTCCCGCCCGGTTTCGGCTTCCAGGTTGAGGTTTATTTGGCGTCGCAGGCGGATGCGCAGTTTGGAGAACCACTTTTCTTCAGCGAGTGCTTGCAGGCCGGAGGTCAGCACTGTGCGTCTCCGGTTGGTGGACTGCCCGAGTTGGTATTCCCATTCGGGTCTTCCTTTGTTGATGTAAAAGTTGTGGCGGATGCTGACTTGCGAAGTCAGTAAGTCTTCCGCATCGGGTGTGGCAAAGGGGTTCCAGGCGGTGTGGGCGGCGTCTGCCTGACGCTTGTGGCTGATGCGCCAATGACTGAGCAGGGACAAGCGGCGGAGCCAGCGGGCTTTTGTGAGTTGGATGCGGGCCGGATCTATGCGGAAGGACTGGTTGAGTAATACGCCGTGCGTGGGGAGGTATTCATTGGTGGAGACGGCGATGCGGATATAGTCGGCTTGGTCCGGGAATGGGGCGACTTCAAATTCGTCCAGTTGGGGGATGCTGTCCTGGTTGCGGTCAATCCAGGTGTATTGGCCTTTGCCGGGGTCCACTTGTAAGTAATTGTATTCCAGTTTAGGCGTCTGGCCGCTGCTCAATTCGTATGTCGTGACGGTGGTGAGCCAAGTGCGTAGTCTGAACTGCAAATCCACTTTTCCCAGGAAAGTACTTCCCGGCTGCTGCCGGGAGAGTTGAGGCCGGACGACGGCGAGTTGACGGTGTGTCAGCTGCCAATTGAGTTTGAAATGTTTGCTGTGCCGGTGCTGTCCCCGGATAGACCAGTCGAGCGCTTCGGTAGCCAGGCGGAAGCGGCCGGTAGTGTCCGGTGCGAAGTCATCGCGTTTGGCAAGTGAAAGGACGGTGTGCCAGTGTGCAGGGAGGGGGAGCCGCAGGTAGGCGCGATAATAGTCGTATTTGTGGGACAAGTTCCGCAGGCTGTCTCCTTGCCGGCGGCGATTGTCTTCCTGGTCAAAGATGAATCCGATGCGCGGGGCCGTGCTGTCGGTGCGGCTGCTCAGATCAAAAGAAATATCACTATATGGCCGCCAAAAGGTTGTGCGCTCGAGTGTGGAGGCGGATTGCAGCCGGCTGATGCGGCCCTGCCAGTGGAGGCGGCGGTAGTCCAGGCGTCCGGTCACACGGTGTCGTTGGCCTTGATAGATGGTGTCGAGAAAATAGGCATCGTAGTGCCATTGCAAGTGGCCCAGGCCGGGCCTGGCGAGTGTCACGCTGAGGGTGGGTAAATGTGCCGGTACGGAGGAGGTGAGGGT
>JALVEF010000047.1 GCA_027031185.1 Saprospiraceae bacterium | reverse complement strand
GGCCTTTTTGCCCCTGTTTTTGCAAAAATTTTCTCACGTAGCGCTGCTACGCATCGAAAATTTTCGCTTCAACAGGAACAAAAATGCCTATTTTATCCCTAAAAACAGGAGCACCTAAACAGTTACGATAATTTTTTTCCGCAACAACGCTTCCATCCACAAGTGGCCTTGCTCACGCACTGCACAGGTAGCGTCCGTTATCGCTTGGCAAACGGCTTATACAGTTTCCCAAACGGCCCCGTCAGCACGATGTAATAATGGCTTTTAGGCAATCGGCCTATGGGGATGGTCTGCTCCCTTCGAAGAGCCGGACAGACGGATAGCACATGCCCCGCTTCATCCAACAATTGCAAAAAACTATGGGCAGGTGGCGTCCCGGCCAATGAGACGTGTAATTCCCGGCCGGCCGGATTGGGGTATATTTCCATAGAGAGCGAAGGCAAAAACGGTTTGCGGATGGCCGTGGTATCATCCGGCGCATGATAAATGTCCAGGTGATGGAATCCCAGCCCCATCTGCAACATGCCAATGTAGAGATTATCCTGGGCGGCATCCCAGGCCAAAGCTCCCACATTTTGCTGCGGCAGGTGCCCTGTATAGACACCGTAGTGGTCCACATCATCATAGCGAAAAGCAAACAGGCCGGCCCCGAATGACCCCAACCACAAAGTAGTATCCGGTGTGTATTGCAATGACGAAATACTGTTGGACAGAATGGCCGAATTGGCCATGTCATAGACAGACCAGTCTCCTGACGTATCATAGCGCACCAGCCCATTGGCAAACGTGGCGATCCACACGTTGCCCCAGGGATCCACTTCCAAATCTGTCACCATGACGGAATCCATCAGGTGGTCCGGTGCGTTGTACACATCAATCGAGCCGTCCATATTCCGGTGCATCAAGGGCATGTACCGCCCCGCATACCAGAATCCGCCGGCACTGTCCGGCTCGATCGCCGTTACATCTTTGACCGTACCGGACGTATCCGCCTCGTAAAACGTCCATACACTGTCAGCAGGCGAAAATTGCCACATACCCCTGTTGATGGCAAGCCAAATATCATCCGATGGGTCAATGTACAGATCGTTGATTACATTGTATGGATAGGACAGTGGCGAGTTGGCCGGTGTATAATGTACCAGGCTGTCCCCGCGTATTTGCGTCATGCCATCGAAGCTATACGCCACCCAAATATCCCCTTTGCTGTCCTTGTCCGCGACTTTAATTTGATCTGCCAAAAGCCCGTTGGCCTGTCCCCAAAAGATGCGTTGGGAGTCACGTTGTACCATCAGCCCGCCGGTTTCCGTACAGACGAGCAGGCTACTGTCCGCCGCAAAGCGAAGCGCTCTAATGTCATTGTCCAAATATACCGACGTGTCAATCAACGGCACGGACATCCAATTGGTCCCATCAAAACGGACCAATCCACGGCTGTAAGTTCCTACCCACAAGTCCCCGGTCTCCGGATCAATCTTGACTCGTTCGATAATATCGGACGTCAAACCGGAATTGGCGGTATCATATATTTTCCAGGTGTCAAAGTCGTCCACACTCTCCTCGGGCACACAGACCAAGCCCTGATGCGTGGCCAGCCAGACCAATCCATCCCGGCCCACGGCTATATCGTGGACAAAGCCGATCGGCAAGGGCGAATCGCTTTGATGATACACTTGCCAGGTCGTATCTTCCAGGATGGCGAGGCCCTCGTGCGTACCAATCCACAGTCGTCCATGGTGATCCACGGCCAGGCCGGATACGATTTGATGGGGAATTGGTGAGTTAAATACATCGTAATAGGTCCACGTACTGTCTGCTGCGCGATGATAGACACCGTGGTAGCGCGTACCAAACCAAACATCTACATCCGATGTATCCGTCGTAAACACAATCCGGACGATGCCACCGGAAAAATTGCTCACCGGCAGCGGGCTGTTGGTGGTGTTCAGATGAGACCAGGCGCCCTGGTGATAGATATTGACCCCGCCGTAAAATGTGCCCATATAAATAGCGCCCGATGGCGCGCGTACCAGTGTGCGTACAAAATTGGACGTCAGGCCGGAGTTGGTCTGTTGGTAAGCCAGCCAGGAAAGGCCGGAAGTATCCGTCACCCCGGCACCAAAGTAATAATACCCGACCCATACCGAATCGCCGGGCACGCTCAGCACATTGGTCAGAAAGTCGTTTTGTATGTTGGAATTGGCCTGTGAGAAATGCGTTTTTTGCCCGTCCGACTTGCGTATCCTGAATAAACCATGCCGCGTGGCGGCCCATACATATTGGCTGTCTATGGAGATGGACGTCACATTGTTGGAATGGGTCTCAAACTGCCAATCCGGCTGGGAATATAGTCCGGAGACCATACAGATAAGAAGACAAGCCAATAAAATAACTCGCATTGATTTGGACTTTAATTTGTTGCTTTTCAGGCACTTCTCCCCTATCCCACCCGGAAGAACGCCACGGCAAATGTACCCTTTTTGCGACAAAATTGCCATGCACTCCCGACATGCCGGGAAGGCAAACACAGTTTTGGACGACCGTTTGACACTTTCGCGTACCTTTGCGCCTTCGTTCAATACTTCCGCATATATGCAATCTATCCGAAATGTAGCCATCATCGCCCACGTGGACCACGGCAAGACAACGTTGGTGGACAAGATCATCCACGCCTGCAAAGCCGTGGATGCGCGCAAACACACGGGCGAGTTGATACTCGATCAGAATGATATCGAGCGCGAACGCGGCATCACCATCCTGTCAAAAAACATTGCCGTGCGCTATCGCGACGTCAAAATCAATATCATAGATACCCCCGGCCACGCCGACTTCGGTGGCGAAGTCGAGCGCGTCCTGAAAATGGCCGATGGCGTCCTGCTCCTCGTGGATGCCTTCGAAGGGCCAATGCCCCAGACTCGCTTTGTCCTCGAAAAGGCCCTTCGTCTGGATCTCAAACCCATCGTCGTGGTCAACAAAGTGGACAAGGACAATTGCACCCCGGAGACCGTACAAGAACAAATCTTTGACTTGATGTACAATCTGGGTGCGACGGAAGAACAATTGGACTTCCCTACCCTGTTTGGCTCGGCCAAGCAAGGATGGATGAGCACCGACTGGAGGCACCCGACGGACCATATCTTGCCTCTGTTGGACACCATCATTGAGCACATTCCGGAGGCCCCCTATCATTCCGGACCTGTGCAGATGCAGATTACGTCATTGGACTATTCCGACTTCCTGGGGCGGATCGCCATCGGGCGAGTGTATCGTGGTGAACTCATCGCCAATCAAGACTATGTTCTCTGCAAACGGGACGGCCGTCAAAAAGTGCGCGTCAAATCGCTTTTTGTCTTTGAAGGCCTCGGCCGCAAGGCGGCCGAAAGGGTTCGCGCCGGTGATATCTGTGCCGTGGTCGGAGTGGACGGCTTTGAGATCGGGGACACGTTGGCGGATACGGACCATCCGGAAGCCTTGCCCCGCATCGAAATTGACGAGCCGACGATGTCTATGTTGTTCACTATCAACAATTCGCCTTTCTTTGGCAAGGAGGGAAAATACGTCACTTCGCGGCATCTGCGGGACCGGCTGATGAAAGAGACCGAGAAAAACCTGGCGCTTCGTGTCGAAGAGACAGACTCCGAGGACAAGTTTAATGTCTATGGGCGCGGCGTGCTGCATCTTTCCGTCCTGGTCGAGAATATGCGGCGCGAAGGCTACGAATTGCAAGTGGGCAAACCACAAGTACTTTTCAAAGATATAGACGGCATTCGTCACGAACCGGTCGAGACACTCGTGATTGACGTGCCGGAGACCTATGCCGGCAAGGTGATAGAACTGGTCAGCGCTCGCAAAGGTGATCTACTCGCCCTGGAGCCCAAGGGGGACTTGCAGCACCTTGAATTTGAGATACCCTCCCGTGGCCTGATCGGACTTCGCACCCGTATTTTGACGGCGACGGCGGGCACAGCTGTGATGACCCATCGTTTTAAGGCCTACAAGCCCGCCAAAGGTGAGATTCTCTCCCGCACCCGGGGCTCATTGGTGTCAACGGAAGCCGGCCAGGCCCTGGCCTATGCGCTGGACCGGCTCAAAGATCGCGGCCGCTTCTTCATCGGGCCGGGCGAGCAAGTCTATAAAGGTCAGGTCATCGGCGAAAGCACGCGGGCCGAAGATTTGAATGTGAATGTCATCAAGGGGAAAAAACTCACCAATATGCGAGCGGCAGGCTCCGACGATGCCGTCAAGTTGCCTCCGAAAGTCAGCTTTACCATCGAAGAAGCCATGGAATACATCGGAGATGATGAATACGTAGAAATCACCCCGGTGAGCATCCGAATGCGCAAGATCAATTGGCGACCTTGACCTCCTCGAAAAAGCCCGTTTTAGGATTCTTGCGCACATTGTCCCAGTTGTAATAGCGCCCGTTCATCGCCACATAGACGCCCGGCGGGAGCACCTGGGCGAAGGCAAAGGCGGCTCCCATATTGAAGAATCCATCCGAAGAAGTACCGAAGGCATACGGGATCATTGCGCCGGTAAGGACGATGGTTTTTCCCTCTATATTTTGATGAGCCAGGTATTCGGCCGTTTTGACCATGCGGTCCGTACCGTGCGTGATGACGATATCCTTGTACTTGGAGCGTCGGCAGTTGTGGGCGATGATTTCGCGGTCAGTGTCAGTCATTTCCAGGCTGTCCACCATCATCAGCGTCTTGATGTCCACCGGGACACTGTTGCGGCCCACTTCGAGCATATCCGGCAAGTGTGTGTCCTTGAAGTATAGCTCACCGGTAAGATAATTGTACTCTTTGTCGAAAGTCCCCCCGGTGATGAAGATTTGGATCATGGTTTTCTCATTTTCAGCGGCAAGGTAGGTACTTTCGCCAATTGTTGCAATCGGGCGAATGCGCAAGTAAGAGCGCGGCTTTTCGGTACAAGTACAACGGTTCGAGTGGCAGGTGGCCCCGCCTGAATTTGGAGCGCAAGCCCATTGTTTACTTGTAACTGTTTAGGTGCTCCTGTATTTAAGATTACACACCCTTCGGGCGTGTGAAGTTTAGTGAGTAAGCTCCGGTTGATTTGTACTCCACCCCGCCAATGGTAGTGCCAATTTATTTGGCACAAGGGAAGCCGGGCGAGCGGAATGGTGTCAGCTATTGCTGACGGGCTTGTCAAGAAGCCTGCCGGCATCAGCCGGCCCCTTTGCCGGAGAAGGAAAAAGGATTATCCTCTTTGCCGCCCCGCACTTACATGCTTTGCCGGATAAAAGCTTTGGTCCTTCCGCATAGGCTTGTTGCATGATAGAGGGCTGTTGCTATCTTTTATGGGCAAGTAAGTG
>JALVEF010000046.1 GCA_027031185.1 Saprospiraceae bacterium | reverse complement strand
CCTTGGTCACGTCGGGATTTTCGCCGTTCAGATCTGTGGGTGCCAGGAAGAACTCAAAGCATTCGATGTAGGAGGCCGGCGATCCCCAGCCGCGTTCCATATTGCGGCAGCCGATCCATTGGGCTTGTGGTGCCACGCCGATGACATTGTCCGGCGCGTAGCCCACCATTGTGCCGATGGTGTGTGTACCGTGCGGGTGATCCGCGCACGGTACGGTGAGATTGTAGCCGCAGGGATTGGGGATGGAGTCGGGATTGAGCGGGCTGGCTTCGTGGATGGCGTCGTGCCAGTTGTAGTTGTGATTCGGCACGGGCCCGTCACCGCGGTAGCGCGACTGGATGGCCGGGTGCGTCCAATCGAAGCCGGTGTCCTGCCCGCCGACGACGACGCCCTGACCTTTGATATCTTGCATCCAGACCGAGTCGGCCCGGATCATGCGGATGCCCCACTCGGGCTCGTCCCCGCGAGGGGATATGTCGTTGTTTTGGTATTCAATGGTGACCGGTTCTTCCACGTGTACGGGTGTATCATCTATGATGCTTTGTACTTCCGGACGTGCGGCCAGCTGCCGGGCCAGGTTCCAGTCGCCTTTGACATAGATGGCATTGACCAGGATGAAGGGACGGTAAGTAAACCCCGCGCGCCCCAAAAGGGCGCGCAAACTTTTCTGCGTACGTTCGGCGGTACGGCGGAGTGTCTCGTAGGCCCATTGCCCTTTGACCGCCTTGGGTGCATAGCGCGGGATGAAGCTGAGATCCGCTTGTTCTCTGAGTACGACGATGAAGGGGGCGGTATCCTGACGGGCGAAGCGCTGTATCAGGACGGGGTCCATGTGCGCCTGCTGACCCAATGCGGCAAATCCGGTGAGCAGGCCGGTGAGAAGTAGTAAAAGAGGCCTCATGTGTGTGGTTTTGTTACTGTTTGGGTACCCGCTGTTTTTGTGCTTAAAACAGGAGCACCAAAACAGTTACGTGGTTTTTACCGATGCCGGCCGGGCGATGGACTCAGCCGGGCGGCGGTTGACAAAGATGGCGACAATATGCGTCAGGCGCGATCAGAGCAGTTTGGCGATGATGTCTTCTTCGGTGATGCCTTCTGCTTCGGCCTTGTAGTTGCGGACGATGCGGTGGCGCAGGACGAGATTGGCCACGGCGCGGACGTCTTCGATATCCGGGGAATACTTGCCGTGTATGGCGGCGTGGCACTTGGCGCCGAGTACCAGAAACTGGGAGGCGCGGGGGCCTGCGCCCCAGGAGATGTACTCATTGACATCAGGAGTGGCGCGGTCGGTACCGGGGCGCGTTTTGGCGACCAGATTGACGGCGTATTCCAGGACGTTGTCGGTGATCGGGATGCGGCGGATGAGCTGCTGAAATTCCAGTATTTCCTTGCCGGTGAGTACGTGTTTGAGGGTATAATTCTGGGGAGCGGTGGTGTTTTTGACGACGCGGACTTCTTCGTCATAAGACGGGTAGTCCAGTTTGATATTGAACATGAAGCGGTCGAGCTGGGCTTCGGGCAGCGGGTAGGTGCCTTCCTGTTCGATGGGGTTTTGGGTGGCCAGTACGAAGAAGGGCTCGGGCAGGGGGTGGCGCTGACCGGCCACGGTGACGGAGCGCTCCTGCATGGCTTCGAGCAGGGCGGCCTGGGTTTTGGGCGGCGTCCGGTTGATTTCGTCTGCCAGTACGATATTGGCGAAGACGGGGCCTTTGTTGAACTTAAAGTGGCGGTCTTCGTCGAGGATTTCGGAGCCGGTGATGTCGGACGGCATCAGATCGGGTGTAAACTGTATCCGCTTGAACTCCAGGTCGAGGACTTCGGCGATGGTGCTGACCAGCAGGGTTTTGGCCAGGCCGGGTACACCGACCAGCAAGCTGTGTCCGCGGCTAAACATGGAGACGATGACGGCCTTGACGACGCCTTCCTGCCCGACAATCACTTTGCCGACTTCCCGGGCCAGGGCCTCGTACGAGGCCGCCAAATGATCTACGGCTGCTACATTTGTATCTGTTGCCATTGTATTTCGCTTGTGAATAGTACCGGATTCTAACGCTCAAAGAACGCAAATAGTTGCGAGACAGTATAATGGTCCGCGGTCAAAGGTGAAAGGTAAATGGCGAATGGTCAAAGCGGCTCTTGCCATTGCGGTAAAATCCGATTATCTTTGGGAGCCGCATCCGGTTGTCCTCGACCAAAAAATCCGGAAAACTATGAGACGGCTTCTTCTCTTACTTCTATTTGCAAGTGTAACAATAGGTGCTTGCAAAAAAGGGCCGGTATTCGGCACGAACAACCCCACGTTTAATCTCGACAAGTTTGAACAGAACATCATCAATGCCTACACGGGGCACTGTGTCGGCTTTGCGTACTGCATCAATCAAAACGGACAGCTGGTGCGCTCCGGCGCCCACGGGCTGGCCCGCACCGCTGCCGACGGTGGCGAGGTGCCGATGACTATTGACACGCGCATCACCATCGCCAGTATCACCAAGTTTATCACGGCGCTCGGTGTGGCACGCGCCGTCTATGACCGGGCCAATACGGACTTTTTTGACAAGATCGGCCCCTTCCTGCCTTCTTCTTTCCAGCCGACCGCCAAGTTTGCCGACATTACGCTGGAGGAACTCCTGATACATAGGAGCGGCATCAAGAAGGCGCCGGGGGATGGGATTGGAGACCAAAGTTTTGACAACTTGAAGCAGTTGGCGGCCAGCTTCAACTCCTCGGACAAGACTTATGCGTATTGCAATAAAAACTTTTCGCTGTTCCGGCTCATCCTGCCCAATCTACTGCCGGGCGTGCCATGGACGCCGGGCCTGTCCGAAGAGGAGGCATACGCACAAGTGTACAAGACCTATATTGACGACTACGTATTGTCCAAGGCGGGCATCCAAAGTCCAAGCGTCGTCTGGCGTCCGGGATATGCATCGCTCTATCCGTATCCTTACAATAACGAACACGGCGGGGGGCGGCAGGACTGGACGTTGTACTGCGGTGCCGGCGGTTACTATCTGTCCGCCAAGGAGTTGGCGGCCCTGATGGCATACACCTGGTTCTCGGATGAGATTGCATCGAAAGATGAGCGCGACAATATCTTCCACAAGACCAACCTATACGGCCTGAGTGAGTCACGAAACGGGGATCATGGGCTTTATCTTATCAAGGGTGGTGGTCTCGGCTATGGCAATCACGCTTTTGTTGCCCACTATCCGAACGGCGTACAGCTGGCTATCGTCAACACGGGCAATGACTTTTCCGCAGGAGAGGCCATTTCTATGATCCAGACCTTGTTTGACGATGCATGGGAGTGATGATACGGTGAGTACAGGCCGGGAAATGCCGGGCAGAGGACTTGTTTTCTTCTGCCCGGATTTTTGTTAAATCGAAGAATCGAAGAGCTGAAGAATCGAGTAACTGACAAGCCGGAGTTTTTGGAGTAAGCTCACCGTCCCGCACTTACTTGCCCTAAAATGCGTAGCGACCAGCCCTGTCTCGGCAAGCTGCCAATGCGTGAAGGACAGGGCGCTTATCTGGCAAAGCAAGTTAGTGCGGGACCGTGTCCCCTGTACCTTTGACCATTTACCGTAATAAACTATCTTTGCCGGCCTAACGACTCATCTGATGAACCAACCGAAGCGCTACCTGATCACGTCCGCCCTGACCTACGCCAACGGGCCGCTGCATATCGGCCATCTGGCCGGTGCCAATCTGACCGCCGATATCTTTGCCCGCACGATGCGCAATCTCGGCAAGGAGGTCTTGTACGTCGGGGGTTCGGACGAACACGGGGCGGCCATCACCATCAAGGCCCTCAAAGAAGGGCTGACGCCTCGCCAGATCATTGACAAGTACCACGCCCAGTTTGAAGAGGCCTTCCGGCGCATCGGGATCTCGTTTGACATTTATCACCGGACATCCGAACCCATCCACCATCAGACTTCACAGGACTTTTTCCGCACGTTGTACCGCAAAGGCGAATTTATAGAGAAAGAGACCGAACAGTTCTATGATCCCAAGGCAAAGATGTTTTTGGCCGACCGCTATATCAAGGGCACCTGCCCCAAATGCGGATATGAAGCCGCCTATGGCGACCAGTGCGAGAAGTGCGGCTCCGACTTGAGTCCCACCGAACTGATCAACCCCGTCTCTACGCTCACGGGCGAAAAGCCCGTTCTGCGCAAGACCAAACACTGGTACTTCCCGCTCAACAAGCATGAGGTCTGGCTCCGCCAATGGATCAACGAAGGCATCCTCGACGGCAAAAAAGTGCACGATCCCCGCACTTGGAAAAATCACGTCATCGGCCAGTGCAACTCCTGGCTCAACGAAGGTTTGCAGGCGCGGGCCATGACGCGCGACCTGGATTGGGGAGTGGACGTGCCCCCCGAAATACCGGGCGCCGAGGGCAAAAAACTCTATGTCTGGATGGATGCGCCCATCGGCTATATCTCCGCCTCCAAGCAGTGGGCCATAGATCACGGAAAAAGTTGGGAACGCTTTTGGAAAGACGAAGGCACCGCGCTCATCCACTTTATCGGCAAAGACAACATCGTCTTTCACGCCATCATCTTCCCGGCCCTGCTCAAGGCGGAAGGCAGCTTCATCCTGCCCGCCAATGTCCCGGCCAACCAGTTTCTCAACCTTGAAGGCGATAAAATTTCCACCTCGCGCAATTGGGCCATCTGGCTCAACGACTACCTGGAGTCCATGCCCGGCAAAGAGGACGTCTTGCGTTTCTATCTGACCCGCATCATGCCCGAACAGCGCGACAGCGAATTTACCTGGAAGGGCTACCAGGAAGCCAACGAGACCGAATTGGTCAATAATCTGGGCAATTTCATCAACCGCGTGCTGGTCCTTGTCAACAAGTATTACGGGGGCGAGGTGCCGGACTTCGACCCCAACGTCCAACTGACATCCTCGGCCGGCGAGGACCAGATCAGCTTTCAGGATGCGGAATTGCTGCTGGTGTTTGACAAGCTCCAGGAAATGGTAAACGCCATCCGGCGTTTTGAATTCCGGGCAGCCCTTCGCACGCTGATGGAGATATCTTCGATGGGCAATCAGTTTCTCCAATTCAATGCGCCGTGGCAGGCCTATAAAACCCAACCGGAACTGGCGGCTGCCGTGCTCAATACGGGCATCCAAATTGTTACCGCATTGAGTGTGGCCATGGAGCCGTTTATGCCCTTTTCGTCTGCCAAGTTGCGCGAGATGCTGCGCCTGCCGGCGGTAGCGGGCCGGGGCGAATTGCAAGACATTCTGGATGCGCTGGCCGAGGGTCGTCTGCTGCTGGAGCCCGGCCACCAAATCGGTCCGGCCCGGCATCTGTTTGAGCGCATCCCGGACGAGGTCATCGAGGCCCAGCGCGCCAAGCTGGTCAAAACGGCGCCGGCCCAAGCCGCAGAGTACCCGCCGCTCAAACCACAAATCCAATACGATGACTTTGCCAGGCTGGACGTCCGCACCGGGACGATTGTCAAGGCAGAGAAGATGAAAAAGGCCGACAAGCTGCTGGTGTTGGAAGTGGACCTGGGCTTTGAGCGGCGCACCATTGTATCGGGCATTGCCCAACAATTCAAGCCGGAGGAGATCATCGGCCGGCGCGTCCTGGTCCTGGTCAATTTGGCCCCGCGCAAGCTGCGCGGGGTGGAATCCAACGGCATGATCCTGATGGCTGAAGACGGTGAAGGTCGTTTGCACTTTGTATCGGCGGATACGGACGATGGATGGCCAGTGAGCTAGGAAGGGTGGAATAATGACGGTCCAAGGTCCAAGGTCAAGGGCAAACGGTAAACGGGTTCAACGCTTGCGACGAGCAGCGAAGCTGTCGAATTGCTCCGCGTTGATAGGATTGGGACGGTATAACGGTACGGTTCGACAAGCTCAATGCATCGCTCGGTTCGACTGGCTCACCGACCGCACCGACCACAGCCAGACAGATAACGCAGGTGCTGTGGATGGGGCGGGTACTGGGTGAAATGGATCATTTTTGCAGTCGTGCGAGAGCGAGCCCGTTTTTTTGGTGCTAGGTTAATAATCTAAAATGAAAAACACAGATCATTATTAGTACGAGATTTTGATAGATTAGATAAATCAATATTGAATTTTGCCCCCAAACCAAAAGTGTACGGGTACACCTTTATTGGGCCTACAATGTTTCCTTTTTTGTCCAATGCACCTGAATTGAACACGTCATGCACAAAATACTCAAAAGTAAAATGTACGGCCCAATTCATATCAATGTAGTACCCCACATCGCATATGGGGTTTAAAAAATTATTACGATTACTAAAAAAGGTCCAGTTTGTTACTTGTCCACGATAAATAGATTCTAACTTCACTAAATAGCTATATTCTGCCCCTACGCATAGTTGCAGCTTTTCAGTTGGCATTAAGCCCAATATTAGAGATAAATTTGTGAAATACATATTGTGACCAGACGTAATTTTTGAAGTGGTCCTTAATATTTTTATTCCGGGTTGCAATGAAACAAATGTATTTTTATTTATGAAAGATAATAGCGCAAAGGCGCCAATTCCAACTCCGGGTTTATGCGGATTAGTAAATTCCACGTTTACAGAGGGAGCCTTTTGCCGGAATCGGGTTTGGGTTATTTCAAATCCAACTCCAACAGCAACTTTTTTCTGACAATTGCCATTGACGAACAACAAACTGACTAACACCAACGAAACAACAAGGTTCATATTAAACAACTTTTGACATGTAAAACGAAACGCAAAGACAAATATTATGCAAAAAAAGCGACCGCCTATAAAATGCAAAAAAAATTGGTATTTAGTAAAGCGACACATGATAAAACAGATGCACTTTGAAAAAGCACACCAGTTTTATCATGTAAAAACTATCTATTGGCATGAATATGGAATTTGCCAATCGCCATCACTATTTTGCACAGGAGTATCGGATAAACATTCCCATAAACAATTCGAACCAAGGGGGCTTGATCCGGGTGGGCAGTTTCCACTTGCGGGACGTGGTGACATTATACAATTTCCAAACTCAAATGCATTATCTGGAAAACTTGAGGAGATTGTTATTTACGGATGAAGTTTTGAGTTGGGAGTTATTCCGGTTTACTTGCTCACAAGCCGGGGCAGAATATCTCAAACCGAATGACCGTATCAATGCGGAAGGACCAAGCACTTTTCAGCAATGCAAGTAAGTGCGGAGACACTGGGGGGATCGCGATGGCGAGGTTTTGCCAAACCGGAATTATAGTCGTGGTGGTTGTGTGTCAGGGTTCGAGTGGTGTTCGTGGGGAGGGCGGCAGTCCGGATATCTTGCGCTTAAACCTGATTTCAGAAAATGCAGCCCGGTTTCGACTTAAAGATGAATGACAAAGCTATCAACGGATATGCCACCAAAATAACCGTAGCCACCTTCAATGTTTGAAATAAGAGATTTCTTGTCCGAATAAATATCGCCCAGTCGTAGGATTTCTAATGATTCATAAAATTCACAAATAGACGGAGAGACACTGTAAAGCTTTACGGTAACCTGATTTATTGTGTCACGCCAATAATTATAGTGATCATCAAAGAAAACCCTAATTAATTCGCTTTTAAAATGAATTACGAATTGATGATCAATAGCATCTTCGGCAGACAAACAATTTTTGAAATTTAGTCTTCCGGAATCAAGTAGCTCGCCATTCTTACGTGATTCAACAACATAGGTATAGTATTGTTCGGTCTGCCCCTGGTCATTAAAATAAAACCAAACATCAAGTTTTTGGCTATCCAAGGAGACCTGATAGTTCGATGAATCAATAGGGGTAAAAACCGGCAGAGAGACAAATGATGAATGGGCCGTCATTCCGTTGCTCTCCACCATTACTCTATACTTCTTATTCGGGTCAATAACTACAGGTGCCGTGCCGACGCCATCAGAAAAGACAAACGCTGTCTGCTCGCCGTCTTCACTTTCTAGAAAAGCCGAGGGAAACTGAATGGGCGAATAATTCGTACTACTGTCATTCTTGAAGGGGACGGATAAAAATACTTTCATATCGGGCTTCCGTACATTGCTAATAGTGGAATATACTACCAGTTTTTCTCCCTCAAACGGAAACTCATAGTCAATTTTGCGCGTCCGCTCACAGCTAAACACGAGAAATAACCCCAGCAACCAAAGGAAAGTAGTGCGGAATATGCGTGGAAACCAAAGTGAATTAAAATTCATAGTTGAAACTTATTGAAGGAATTAAACTGAACAAGCTGACAAGCTCAATTCTATCTTTAAAACGGGATACGTGGCCATCATTATCAATAACCGGAATGCTTCTAACGTGCAAATAGGTTGGATTCTTTCTGTTATAAGCATTATAGATAGATGCCTTCCAAGTGACTAATCTATTTTTGCGTGTAGTTTTTCTGCGTTCAATGCCAATGTCCATTCGGTGATAATTGGGCATTCTCCCGTTATTCTTACTTTTAAAAACCGGGTATGTACCGATGCCATCCGGTTGAGGCATCAATGCAACCGGAAGGGTAATTGCGGGGCCTGTTTGAAATATCCAATTGCCGGATAAGCTCCATTTTTTATTGATCCGCCAGTTTAGCGTTAGTGCGATATCATGGCGCCGGTCATAAGTAAACGGATACTTGCGTCCTCTATTAAGGTTTTTAAACTGGCGATAGCTCCAAGATAGCGCATAGGAAATGAAACCGGATACTCTCCCTTTACTTTTTCTGAGAAGGACTTCAACTCCATACGCTTCGCCCAGGCCACCGGTCTCAATTTGGCTTTCAAAAGCTCCAACATCAAGCATTTCGCGAGTGACTCCGTTTTTGTATTCGATAAGATTATTCATGTTTTTATGATAGACATCAAAAGAAAGGACAAAGATGTCTCTCAAACCCAATTTGGCACCTGCCGATATCTGTCGAGCACTAACAGGCAATGCGCTATCCGTAGCAGGAAACCAAATGTCATTAGGCAAACCAAACTCATTGTTTAACAACAAATGAGCATATTGGGTATTGACGGAGTATGAAGAGTAGAATTGTACATCGTCACTATGCCTATAGTACATAGTAACTCTGGGTTCAACAGCCACCGGAATGTTCGTGTTAAAAAGCCCGCTAAGCCGGCATCCGAGATTCACAGATAGCTTAGGAACCAGTGCAATATCATCTTCAACAAAAGCGTAATATTCATGAATGTTGTGCGTCTTTTCATAAGGGGTTGTGAGTTTGTGTGAGTTTGATCTATTGGTAAACTGATGCGCCGTCCAACCTGCACCGAGTTTCACGTGGTGACGATCGCTCAGAGAAAAATCAAAAGATGGTTGGAACATCAAGTCATCCACTGCGGACAAACTATTGAAAAAGCCATCCGATACCAGCGTGTCTGTCAGCTGATAGATTTCAGTCCGGTACTTATTAGTGAAGCTCACGTGGTACTGAGTTGAGCCTGCCAAAAGTGTTAAAAATGTTTTTTTCCCGAACGGTAAAACATATTTGGAAGAAAGCACTGTATTCCCCCACTTAATTGAATTGTACAAGTCTGCTTTCTGTATCAGGTGGTGGTCATCTGAAAACTCTTTTTCTTTGAAAAAGCTTTTTCCGACATCTCTACCTGTGTAAAAATTAAAATACAATTTACCGCGTCCCGGCGAAAAGCTCAACTTACTATTTATGTCATAAACCCAATAATCAAAATAATTGCTTGCTTTGCTTTTATCCACAAACAGATTTATTAATCCCAAGTAAGAACTTCGAGCGGTAAACAAATAACTTGATTCGTTTTTTTTGATTGGGCCTTCCAGTGCAAGATTGGATGTCAGCAGTCCGACTCCCGCACTGCCTTTTAATTTCTCTTTGTTGCCATCTTTTATTGAAACATCAACAACCGATGAGACTCTCCCGCCATACCGGGCAGGAAACTTCCCTTTGTAAAATTCAATATCGCGTATCGCCTTTGGATTGAACACGCCAAAAAATCCGCCCAAATGCGTGGCATTATACACCGGAATCCCATCAAGTAGAATAAGATTCTGGTCCGGTGTACCGCCTCTTACATACAAATCCGAACTACCCTCCCGTCCGGTGGAGATGCCGGGAAACAACGAAAGTGATTTTAGAACGTCTGATTCTCCACCTATCAGGGGGATATTTTCCAATACTTCCACCGGCACGACCAGGTCTTTCTTAATGTCTATATTTTTTGCGGCAGATACTTTTACTTCAGGAAGTTCGGCTGCGACTTTTTTCAACCGGACATCGTAGTGGGTTTGCAAGCTTTTAGCGATCAATATTACGTCCTTGCTTTGGTATCCGATATGGGAAACGGTGAAAGTTATTGTGTCCTTATCTGATGCAATGGAGTAATAGCCTGATGAGTTGGTCGTGCTCCCCTTTTTCCCTTCATTTAGATAAACGACTGCACCGATTATGGCATCGCCGGTCTCCGCATCTGTGACATAGCCACTGATCGTGTATTTTTGGGCGAAAGCGCCGGTAAAGGAAAACACACATACCAGAAAGACAGCTATTTTGACAGTCCATCTAACAAAAAATACTGCCCCCGCTGCTTTAGCGGGAGCAGTATTTTTATGAGAACTCGGAAGTTGAATCTTATGCATCATACAATCACACTAATCACAATAGAACTCACACCTAACGTCATCAGTTACGACCGTATTGTCACTTTAACATTTACCGGATTTCTGTGATTTTGTCAGGTTTTGACGTAAGTGTATTGTTATGACCTGGGCATCCGGGCTGATATGGAAAAAAGGAACGCTGAGCAACTGGCTACGACGAGACCGGTTCGGCAAGCTCACCGGCCACGGTAATAAGTAAAACCTATTTTTAATGTAACTGTTTAATTAATCAAGGTACCTGCGCTCCACCCTGCCCGACACGGACGTAAAAACCTCATACGGAATGGTACCGGCCGCCCCGGCTGTCTCCTCGACAGGCAAGCCATCTCCAAAAAATACCACCTCATCCCCCACGCGCACATGCGGCACATCCGTCACGTCAATCATGCACAAGTCCATACATACAATACCCAAAATCGGCACGCGGCGACCGCGCACCAGGACACGAAAGCGGCCATTGCCCAGGCGGCGGCTCACTCCGTCGGCATAGCCGATATTGACCGTCGCCACCAGCGTGGGCCGCTCCAACTTGCCGGAGCGGTCATAACTCACCGTCTCCGCAGGCGACACCATCCGCAATTGGACAATACGGGCCTTCAGCGTATTGACCGTAGCGAGCGGCGCGCCCGCTACCCCGGCCCCATACAAGCCGATACCGAGTCGTACCATGTCAAAATGATACTGCGGGAAGCGCAGCACACCGTTGCTGTTCAGCACGTGATGCATCGCCCGGACTCCGGACGCTTCCGCCAGGCGGCGGAAGCGCTGCACCTGAACATGCGTAAAACGATCATGCTCCGGCAACGGCGTGGCCGCCAGGTGAGTAAACAACGAACGCACGTCGAGTTGCGGATGAGCGGACAAAATGTCGCGCAACGCCGCCAGATCTGCTTCCTCCAGTCCCGCCCGGTTCATACCGGTGTTGAACTTGATGTGAATCTTGAAGGGCAAGCCGGTATCCGCCAACCGGGACAAGAAGCCGATAGAATACACCTCCGGCTCCAGATTAAAACGATGCAGGTCGGCCAGGCGGTCCTCATCCGCTATCATGACCATCACGGGAATCAAAATCCTTGCCTCGCGCAAGCGAGCACCCTCTTCCGTCCTTGCCACGCCCAGGTAGTCCACACCAGCCCTTTCCAATACTTGCGCCACACGGACACTGCCGGCCCCATACGCATCGGCCTTGACCATCGCCATGACCTTAGTCTCCGGCCGCATATTGGCGCGGAAATAATCCAGATTGGCGCGCAAGGCCCCCAGGTTCACTTCCAGATACGGCCTGTTCATGACGTGTGCGAAGCTTCAGTATCCGCATAAGACGCCGCCGGCGGACAGGTACACACCAGGTGGCGGTCGCCGCCGGCCTGATCCACACGGCGCACGGCCGGCCAAAACTTATTGGACGATTTGAGCCAGGGCAGCGGATAGGCCGCCTTGGCGCGCGTGTAAGGATGCTTCCACTCCGGATCCAGCAGCATGGTCAGCGTGTGCGGCGCATTGACCAGCACATTGTCATCGGCCGGATATGCGCCGCGCGCGATTTCGTCTATCTCCTCCCGGATGGCCAACAGCGCATCGCAAAAGCGGTCCAATTCTTCTTTGCTCTCACTCTCGGTGGGCTCGATCATGATGGTACCCGGCACCGGAAAGGACAGCGTCGGCGCATGGAAGCCGTAGTCCATCAGCCGCTTGGCCACGTCCTCGGCACTGACCACCGACTTAAACGGGCGCAAGTCCACGATCAACTCGTGCGCGACAAAGCCGTTGTCGCCGGTGTACAGGATGGGAAACTTACCGGCCAGGCGCACGCGGATATAGTTGGCATTCAGGATGGCATGCGCCGTGGCCTGCTCCAGACCTTTGGTGCCGAGCATCCGGATATAAGCATGCGATATCACCAGAATACCCGCACTGCCGTAAGGCGCCGCCGACACCGCTTTGATGGCCTTGGCCCCACCTGTCTTGACGATGGGATGGCCGGGCAGGAAGGGCGCCAGCTTCTTGTTGACACATACCGGCCCGACACCGGGCCCGCCTCCTCCGTGGGGGATGGCAAAGGTCTTGTGCAGATTCAGATGACAGACGTCGGCGCCGATGGTACCGGGATGCGTAAAGCCCACCTGGGCATTCAGATTGGCGCCGTCCAGATAGACCAGCCCGCCGTAGCGGTGGATGATGCGGCACATCTCCTTGACCGCCGACTCAAACACGCCGTGCGTGGACGGATAGGTAATCATAAAAGCCGCCAGGTCGTCCTTATGCTTTTTCGCCAGTTCGCGCAGCGCCGCCACATCCACATTGCCCTGCTCGTCACAAGGCACGATGACGACATCCATCCCCGCCAATACCGCACTCGCCGGATTGGTACCATGAGCCGAAGACGGGATGAGCACCACGCGACGGTGTCCCTCCCCGCGATCCCGGTGATAAGCCCGGATGAGCATCAGGCCCGTGAACTCTCCCTGCGCACCCGAATTGGGTTGGAAGCTGCACGCGTCCAGACCCGTAATTTCACACAAGTAAGCGCCCAGCTCCTCAATGATCTTTTGATAGGCGAGATTTTGCGCCTTCGGCGCAAATGGGTGTAGGTCTGCCAGTTCCGGCCAGGTGATGGGCAACAACTCGGTCGCCGCGTTGAGTTTCATCGTGCAGGAGCCGAGCGATATCATGGAATGCGTCAGTGACAGATCCTTGTTTTCGAGCGACTTCAAGTAGCGCATCATCTTGGTCTCCGTCCGGTAGCGGCGGAATACCTCGTGTTGGAGAAACGGTTCGTTCCGGCGCAGCTTGGGCGGGATGCGGCTGCCGCGACCCGGCTTGCGAATGCCGGCGGAGCGTCCCCCGGCCTCCGCAAAAATCGCCACAATGTCCTCCAAATCGCTGTCCTGCACCGTCTCATCCAGACTCACCTGAACGACACCCTTGCCGTAGTAGAAATTAATCTTGTGCTTTTTTGCCAGCCTTTTGATGCGCCGGGTAAGCGGCGCATCAACGGCTACGGCCAGGGTGTCGAAGTAATAGCGATTGGTCTGACGATATCCCAGCTCCGTCAACGCGCGATCCAGCGCCCGCGCCATATCATGGATGCGCGTGGCAATGGCCGTCAGCCCTTCGGCTCCGTGCCAGACCGCATACATGCCGGCCATGGAAGCGAGCAGCGCCTGTGCCGTGCAGATATTGGAAGTGGCCTTCTCGCGGCGGATATGCTGTTCCCGCGTCTGCAGCGCCATACGGAGCGCCCGCCGCCCGTCCGCGTCTTTGGTCACGCCGATGATGCGCCCGGGAATCAGCCTTTTGTATGCCTCGCGAGTGGCAAAATAGGCGGCGTGCGGCCCCCCAAAGCCCAACGGCACCCCAAAGCGCTGCGTACTGCCCACCACGACATCGGCGCCCCACGCCGCGGGCGGTGCCAGCAGGGTCAGCGCCAGCACATCAGCCGCCACGGCCACCGCCACACCGGCTTCCCTGGCCTTTTGGGCCAGTACCGGCAGGTCCGGCCGGATGGCACCGCTCTTGCCGGGATACTGAAACAAGACGCCAAACACGTCAGACGTAAACTCCATCTTGTCCGCCGGCATCACCACTACGCGCATATCCCGCGCCTCGCCTCGCGTCTGCAGGACGGCAATAGTCTGGGGCAATACCTCATCGGACACCAAAAACGTCCGTGCGGGCGCATCCTTTGCCCGTTTGTTCTTGTAGCGGTACAGCATCGCCATCGCCTCAGCAGCGGCCGTCGCCTCATCCAGGAGCGAGGCATTGGCGAGCGGCATTCCGGTCAGATCCGAAATGGCCGTCTGAAAATTGAGCAGCGCTTCGAGCCGCCCCTGCGAGATCTCCGCCTGATAGGGGGTGTAAGGCGTGTACCAGCCCGGATTCTCCAGAATATTGCGCCGGATCACCGAAGGCGTGACCGTACCGTAATAGCCCATGCCGATATACGAGCGTGCGACCGTATTGGCGGCCACCTCCTCCTTCAACCGGCGCAGGTAAACATATTCCGACAGTGGTTCCGGCAGCCGGAGCCGGCGTTTGAGCCGGATATTGGCGGGGATCGTCTTGCGGATAAGTTGGTCCATGGTCTTAACGCCCACGGCTCGAAGCATATCCCGCACATCCCCGGGCGACAGATCTATATGTCTTGCGACAAAAGCATCCGTAAAAGGGAATTTTGCCATTCGTGTAGATTGAGATGTGAAAAAGCGCCGCTGCCAAACCATAACAGCCCAATACCCAAACAGTTATTAGTCAGGGGCGACAAGCGCCGCAAAGTTATTGGTTCTCCGGCTTTTGCAAGGGGAGAATATGCCCGCCTCATAAAATCTACTTTCGCCATCTGCTATTTTTTATGGATTTAGCCTAAATTAGCCGTTCGACTCGGCTACGGACACACGAGGCCTGGTCACCAATTGTCAGGTACTATCTCAAATCACGGCTGTGGGAAAGCGCTACTTTATCTTCTTCCTAATTGTCATTGGCGGCATATTATTTGGCAGATTAAATTGTCGCTTCCAAGACGGACATTCGGCAGTAACTGTCATTTCGTACGGTGCCGCGGGCCAAGTGTCAGGCTCCCTGCATATTGTGAAAGCCGACAATACCATCGGGCTGATAGACTGTGGCAATTTCTATCCCGAGGGTAAGGGGAGCTACGATCATCGCCTGAGGGAAGCAGCAGCCCTCAACAACAAACTTCCGGTAAAGGCATTTGACGTGGATTTCGTCATCGTTACCCACGCGCATTTGGATCATATCGGTCGCTTGCCCTTACTGATAAGGCAGGGATTTCATGGCACCATCTACGCCACCCCCGGCACGGCAAAACTAATGTATCACATGGTAAGGTCGCTGGTGCGATTCTCTCCCCATCCAAGAAATTGGACTTACTCATCAAACACTAAGGGGAAAAAATACATAACCGCACATTGGTACCATTGTAAATATCAGGAGCGAATCCGTTACAAAAGGACATTTCGGGGCAGCTTGGCGCAATTAGATTCAAAGCTGGGTATTGTTGTATCCCCTTGCAAAGTTTGTGGCAACAAAGAACGAGACGATGTGATGAAATGGGTAAGAGTCATTCCCTTCGGCAAATCTTTTCAACCCGCCCCGGGAATGGTGGCCCGATTTGTTTCGAACGAACACATCCCGGGAGCAGCATCTATCTTGATTAACATTACACACCACGGAAAAACAAAGACTTTGCTGTTTTCAGGTGATGTAGGCAAACGATACTCTATTCTTCAAAAAGCTATTCATCCCCTGCCCAAAGCGGACTTTGTCTGGTTTGAGAGCACGTATGGAGATACGGTCAGAAAAATTGATGAAGCCCGCTACCGTGATTTTTATTCGAAAGTCAAAAAAGAATTGGACAATAACCGATTGGTATGGATACCCGCTTTTGCACTAGATCGGACACAGAAAGTACTCCATACCATCGAGAGATTCGCGGCCCAAGACCCGACCGGCTTTAACTTTGATATCTATTTGACATCACCACTTGCTAATAAAATCAACAAAGTATATCAATTTGAGCATGACAAACCGCAATACCGTTGGTTCAATTCGGACGTCTATCACACACACTTCTTATTTCCCCACTACACGACCATTTTTAACAGCAAAAAATTAGAAAGAATAAAAGGCCCCGCGGTGATAATCTCCACATCCGGCATGATGGACAAGGCAGCATCGGAAGATTTGTTAAGGCCGCTGCTGCATCGCAAAGACGTCACCGTATTTCTCGTGGGATATCAGGATCCAGAAACTCCAGGAGGCCAACTGAAAGACAAAAAACGCTATATTAGCTGGGGCGATCATATTATAAAAGTAAACGCATCAGTTAGATTCTTCGATTTCTTTTCCGCTCATGCCGACATGAAAGATGCATCACTTCTTCTTAGCAAACAAGACAAACGGAACACAGAGATCCATCTAATTCATGGAAATAAAAAATCGCTCTCAGATCGCCAGCAAAAGCTCATCGAGAGCGGCTTCAACAATGTCCACATCAGCCAAAAAGGCCGTGAGGTCATTATTTTCGAATAGGGTTTGCTTATAAAGTCTTTTTTGGGGGGCTTTTTGCTGTAAACAATTGATAATCAGCAAGATCCTTGTGAGCGGCGCCAAAGAAAAGCCCGTAAAAGTGAAAGGGAAAATATTTATATGCAAACCGTGACCACCATAAAGGCCCTATTTTGTAACTGTTTAGGTACCCTATTTTTACTTGCAAAAAGAGTGTACACCGATATACCAGACATAAGTCCGGCAGTGCCGGGATAGGATTCGGCAAACTTGAAGGACGGACAAAAAAGTTCCGGAGCAAACA